>CAYUFO010000095.1:0-6992 GCA_964443985.1 uncultured archaeon
GAGTAGAAGGTGCCCATGGTGCCATTGGGGGCGTGGGCGTCCCAGTCGAAGATGACGACGCGCTTGACGCCGTGGTTGGCCTGCAGGTGGCGCACCATGATGGATATGTTGTCGAAGTAGCAGAATCCCGTCGCCTGGTTCTTGGATGCGTGGTGGCCTGGGGGGCGCACGAGGGCGAAGCAGTTGTCGACGCGCCCCTCCCAGACGGCCTCGCCCGCGTTGATGACGCCGCCCGCCGAAAGGAGCGCCGTCTCATAGGTGTCTTCGCTGACGTAGGTGTCGGGGTCGATGATGGCAAAGCGGCCGCATCCGTCCTTGCTCATGCGTTTAATGTATTCGACGTGTTCTGCGCTGTGGACGCGTTCGACGTCTTGGAGGGGGGCCTGTTCGGGGTGAATCTTTTCGACGAGGTCGACGAGGCCGGTCTTGACGAAGTGCTCCATGGTGACGGTGATGCGGTTCGGGTTTTCCGGGTGGGCTTCGACGACCTTGTGTTTGAGGTAGTCGTCGTGGTAGACGAGGCCAGTGGTCATTTTTTCTTTGGGGTGAGGTAGTAGGTGAGGGCGTATTCGTCGTCCATGTCGCCTGCCTCGACTTCGAAGCCGAGTTTTTTGGCGACGTGTATCATGGGCTGATTCTCTTTTATGACGACGGCGTAGACTTTTTCGAGGTGTTTCTTTTCGGCGATGTCGACTACTTTTTTTACGAGTTTGCTGCCGAGTCCCTTGTTCTGCCAGGCGTCGGTGACGACGACGGCGAATTCCGCAGAGTAGTCGCCGGGGTCGAGGATGAGGCGGCCGACGCCGAGGAACGCTCCTTCAAACTCGGCGACGATCCCGATTTCCCGCTCATAGTCGTTGTGGCAAAAGCGGATGAGGAGGTCGTGGGTGACTTCTTTTATGGGATGAAAGAAGCGGTAGTGGATGGTTTTCTCCGAAAACGAGTGGAAGAGGTCCCGTAGCTTGTGTTCGTCTTCGGGCTTCATGGGCCGCAGGAGGACGTCGTTGCCGGCCTTGTCCCGCCACGTCTCGATGAGGTCGCGGGGATACGGCGTGATGGAGAGGTGGCTGTGGGCGGTGAGGTTTTGCTCTTTGCATAGCACGATGCGGGCGTCCAATGCGAGAGCGCCATCGGGTGTCGCCAGAAGCGGATTAATGTCGACTTCTGCGATGTGTGGGTTGTCGATGAGCAATTGGCTGAAGTGGATGACGGCGCGCTCAAGTTCTCGGAGGTTGGCGGGTGAGCGGTCCCGGGAGCCGTCCCGTAGGAGCTTGTAGTATTTCGTTTCCTCCATGACCCGTTTGGCGAGGGTCTGGTTGAGGGGGGGGAGGCCGATGCCTTTGTCGCCCCAGAATTCGACGAGGGTGCCGCCGGCTCCGAGCACGATGACCTGGCCGAAGACTTCGTCTCGTTTGCTGCCAAGCAAGACTTCGAATCCGCGAGTGGTAATCATCTTGCTGACGGTGACACCCGCGATGCGGGCTTTCGGGTTGTATTTTTTCGCGGACTCGAGGATGCGGTCGTAGGCGTCGGCGACGCCTGCCGCCGAGTGCAGGGAGAGGATGACGCCTCCGGCGTCGGTCTTGTGGGTGATGTCGGGAGAATCTATCTTTAAGACGACGGGGTAGCCGATTTCTTCGGCTGCCTTGACGGCCTCTTCCTTGCTCGTCGTGAGGAGCATGGGAGTCGTGGTGATGCCGTATTCGGCGAGGAACTCCTTGGATTCGCGCTCGGAGAGGACGAGGTCGCCGCTCGCGTAGTGGTCGGCGATGAGGCGGGCAAGTTTGTCCGTGTCGGGGCGGATGCCCTCGCTAATCTCTTCAGGGGTCTCGTGGAGGAGTTCGAGGTTGTGGACATATTCATAGCCGAACTGCAAGGGCCGAATGGCTTCTTCCGGGGTCGGATACGTGGGGATGTTGTGGGTGCGCAGGTATTCGGTCGCGGCCTCGATGGATTTGCCACCCATGAAGCAGGCCGTGATGGGCTTCTCCGACCCCTGCCAGGCCTCCGTGACTGCTTTCGCGACTTCGAGTGGGTCGGTGCCCGCCTGCGGGGTCAGGATGACGACGAGGTTGGCGACGTTTCGGTCGTGGACGCACGCCTCGACGGCGGCGCGGTAGCGTTTAGGTCCGGCGTCGCCGAGGACGTCGACGGGGTTGCCATGGCTCCAGCTCGCAGGAAGTTGTGTGTCGAGTTTAGCAATGGTCTCTTTTGAGAGTTCGGCGAGTTTTCCTTTGAGCTCGATGAGCTTGTCGGTCGCCATGACGCCGGGGCCGCCGGCGTTGGTGATGATGGCCATGTCGGGGCCCTCGGGAAGGAGCCCCATGGCGAGCTTTTCGGCTGTGTCGAAGAGTTCCGCGACCTCTTTGACGCGGACGACGCCCGCACGCTTGAAGGCGGCGGTGTAGACGTCGTCGAGGCCGGCGATGGCGCCGGTGTGGCTGACAACCGCCTTTCGCCCCTCGTCGTAGCGGCCGGATTTCGCGATGATGATGGGCTTCTTCCACGCGAACCCGGAGGCGGCGCTCATGAACTTTCTCGCGTCCTTGATGGACTCCATGTAGACGACGATGGCCTGGGTCTTGGGGTCGTAGCCGAAGAAATCGATGAGGTCGCCGTAGTCGACGTCGAGCATGGAACCCACCGAGATGAAGTAGGAAAAGCCGATGTTTCGGCTTTCCGCCCAGTCGATGACGCTGCTACAGAGCGCGCCGGACTGAGATATGAAGGCGACGTTGCCGTCCCGGGGCATCGCGATAGCGAAGCTCGCATTCATCTTGAGCCGGGGATTGATGACGCCGAGGCAGTTGGGACCCACGAGGCGCATCTGATACTTAGTAATGATTTTAGCAATCTCTGCTTCGAGCTTCTTGCCCGCATCGCCCGCCTCCTTGAAGCCCGCCGAGATGACGATGACGCCCTTGACGCCTGCCTTGCCGCATTCTTCGACGACGGCGGGGACGATTTTGGCGGGCACCACGACGACGGCGAGGTCGACCTGACGGGGAACATCGGAGATGGACGTGTAGCAGTGGACGCCCTGCACGCTCTCATGGTGGGGGTTGACGGGATAGACGGTGCCCTTGTAGCCGTGACCTAAGAGGTTGGCCATGATGGAGTAGCCGACGCTGCCCTCCTCAGTCGAGGCCCCGATGACCGCCACCGCCTTCGGCGAAAAAATCTTATTTAATCCCTTGAGACTCACACCAAACCACCTCCAAGGAATAACTATTAAGGATGCCGGTTTATATGTTGGATGACGATGCCTGAAAAGAAGCTGAAGGTTGCCCTCGTGTGCAGCCACGGTGGCCACTTCACCGAGATGCGCGAGATTGAAGAGGCATTCAAGGACCATGAGGTGTTCTTTGTGAGTTATCGGGCGGTTTCGACGAAGGACCTGCCAAAGGCACTTCTTATCGATAACATCGGAAACAATCCCTTGCGGATGGTCGTGGGCGCATTAGGAATTTTCTTCAGGTTTGTAATGGATCGTCCAGATATCGTTTTTTCTACTGGGGCCGAGATTGCCATCCCGGCCTGCTATATCGGAAAACTACTCGGTGCAAGAATCGGCCATATGGAGTGTTCGGCGCAGGTCGTGACGCCGTCGTTTACGGGACGCCTCGTCTACCCTGTCGCTGACCTCTTCTTGGTGCAATGGGAGCGTCTCCTGCAGGAGTATGGGTCGAAGGCCCGCTATGTTGGGGGGCTGATATGATATACGTCACCGTTGGACTCCACGAGCAGGGTTTTGATCGTCTCGTTGCCGCCATGGACGAAATCGCATCCCGCATCAATGAGGAAATGGTTATCCAACGCGGCTCTTCCTCGTATGTTCCACGCCACGCTCGCTTCGCCGACTATTACCCGCGCGAAGAGGCTGAAGAGTTTTTCCAAAAAGCCCGTGTCGTCGTCTGCCATGCGGGCATCGGCAGCATCATTCAAGCATTGAACTATGAAAAGCCGTTCATCGTCGTGCCTCGACTGAAAAGGTTTCATGAACACAACAGCGACCACCAACGCGAAGTCGCAGAAGAAGTCAAAAAACGCTATGGTATAGCGGTTGTGTATGACATGGGGGGGTTGAGTCACGCACTTAAGAATGCGAAGTCAATCCGTCATTCCGGTGACAGAAAGAAAGCACTTATAGAAACGATTCGTTCCTTCATCAACAAGGGGATGTATGTGGAGGGGGGTTAGGTTTTTTGATAACCTCACAAACGACAGTTACTTGTTCTTCTGTCAGCGTCACGCCTGAGGGTAGATTTATTCCTTTTGTTGCTAGTTCTTCTGCGACTGGGCACCTTGGCTGTCCTTTGTAGGGGGGCTGTTGGTGGATGGGGGTGAAGAAGGGGCGGGTGTCGATGCCTTTTTCTTTGAGGGCGGCGGCGAGTTCGTCTCTGGAGAGGGGATAGTCGTCTTCGACGAGGACGCTGTACATCCAGTAGACGTTTTTCGCCCATTCTTTTTCGGGCGGCAATGTGATGCCTGTGACGTCTTTGAGGGCGTCATTGTAGCGGGCGGCGAGGGTTCGTTTTTTGTTGATGAATGCGTCGAGTTGTTCGAGCTGTGCGCAGCCGAGGGCGGCTTGGAGGTTGGTCATGCGGTAGTTGTAGCCGACGTCGGGGTGCAGGTAGCGTTGCTCTTTGCTCATGGCATGGTCGCGGAGGTAGCGCAGCCGCTCGGCAAGCTCGGCATCCCGGGTGACGACCATGCCGCCCTCGCCGGTCGTGATTATCTTGTTGCCGTAAAACGAAAAGACGCCGGCGTCTCCGAGGCTGCCGACTTTTCGCCCCTTGTATTCTGCGCCGTGGGCTTCGGCGGCGTCTTCGACGACGAGTAGGTCGCGGTCGGCTGCGAGCTCAATCAGGGGGTCCATGTCGGCGGGGTGCCCGTAGAGGTGGACGGGGATGACGGCGGTGGTCTTTTCGGTGAGTTTTTTTGCGGCGTCTTCGGCGTCGAGGTTCCATGTATCGCGTTCGACGTCGCAGCATACCACCTTCGCACCGGTGTAGGTGACGGCGTTGGCGGTGGCGATGAAGGTCAAAGACGGGATGAGGACCTCGTCGCCCGCTCCGACGCCGAGGGCGGCAAGCGCGAGATGAAGCGCTGTGGTGCCGTTGGAGGTGGCAACGCCGTGGGGGACGCCGCAGTAGTCGGCGAACCCCTTCTCGAACCGCTCGATGAAGCGGCCCTGCGAGGACACCCACCCCTCGTCTAAGGCCTCGTTGACGTACCGCTTCTCCGCTTCGCCGATGACGGGCTCGGCTATGGGAATGAAGCCCTTCACAGTGGTAGGAGATAGGGGAGGAGGGATAAAAAGCGTTCAGTGCTTTTTCCGTCTCTTGCGCCTGCAGATGCTGACGAAGTTGGCAAGGAGCCGGTGGCCTGCTTCCCCGGAGACTTCGGGGTGGAACTGGACGCCGTAGATGGGCTTCTTCTTGTGGCGCATGGCCTCGACGGGGCAGCGGGCCGAGCGGGCGAGAACTGAAAAGTTGTGGGGGGCCTCGCGGACGTATTGGCCGTGGGCCTGATGCATCTCGCAGGTGCGGGGCAGATCGCGGAAGAGCTGGTCGCCTTGTATGATGTCGATGTCGTGGGGGCCGTTGACCGGTTCAGTGAGGACGCCGACTTTGCCGCCGAAGGCTTCGGCGATGGTCTCGTGGCCAAAGCAGATGCCCAGGATGGGCACCGACAGGTCCAAAAGGCACACGAAGTTGAGGCTGACCTCTTCAAGGCAGATGGCGGGCGCATAGTTGAGCGGGCCGCCTGAGAGGATGACGCCCTGATAGCGGTGGCCCATGACGGCGGGAAGCGAGGATTTCTTGGTGGCTGAAACGAAGCGGATGCCCCGTTTTTTGAGAAATCGCTTGAGGTGGAGGGTGTGCTTGCTTTCGTTGTCGACGAGCAGGAACATGGTTACTGATTGGATGACGGCGATAAAAGTGCGGCGTCAGTCGGCGAGCAGGTGGTCGACGATGCGGCCTGCGGGATTGATGCCGACGGTGCGGTAGAAGCCCTTGAAGTCGGCTTGTGTGTTGACCTCGATGACGACGTAGTCGCCGTTGCGCCGCATGATGTCGACACCCGCGTAGTCGGCGTCGATGGATTTGGCGGCCTTGAGGGCTATGTCGGTGAGCTCGTCGGTGAGTTCATATTTTTTGGATTTGCTGCCTGCCGAGACGTTGGTCTTCCATTCGTCGTGGGGGGCAAGGCGGGTCATGGCGCCGAGGACTTCGTCACCGACAGTGAAGATGCGGATGTCGCCTTCTTCGTGCTCGATGTATTCCTGGACGAGGTAGGGGTAGGCGAGCCCGTCGAGGAATTCGAGCTCTGATTCGAGAGAAAATATGCGAAACACACCCTGACCGTAGGTGCCGACGACCGGTTTTAAGACAACGGGCGTGCCTATCTGGCTGATGGCGCGCACCGCGGACTCGAAGCCCGACACCATCATGGTGCGGGGGATGGTGAGGCCGAGCCGGTGCATGTTGGAAAGCGACACATATTTGTCGCCGCCCTGGCGCACGCAGCGGTAGCTGTTGATGACCCTGATGCCTGAGGTCTCCACGGCCTTGATGGCCTCGATGCGAAATGGCGTGGAGCCGACGGTGCGGGCGAGTGCGACGTCGAATCCCCAGTCGCGTGGCTGGATATCCAATGGCGAGCGGTAGATGTTGAGCTCGATGGCGCGGTGGCCGCGCTCGCTGATGGCGCGGACGAGCTCGCCGGTCTCCCATTTGTGCTGGGTGATGTCGTCGACGAGGACGCCGACCGTGAGTTCCTTCTTCGCTGTCATGGTGTCGTGTTCCCAACCGAGAGAAAACGGATGGTGCAGGTGCTCCCCCGTCTTAGCATAGGAGTAGGGCATTAAATATCGTGGATACGGATACGGGAGGACCTAAGGACATATAATCGGTGAATGAAAAGAGGGGTTGGGGGGCCTCATGGCGGTGTGGAATGCCGTGAACGGGGGAGAATCTCGAGCGTTG
>CAYUFO010000096.1:0-6956 GCA_964443985.1 uncultured archaeon
GGCCCGCCTTGAAGACGGTCTTGACGGTGTTTTCGACGAAGAGGTCTATCTGGTCGGGGTCCAGTTCGTTGAGGCACACGACGGTTATCTCGCCGGGATTCATGTAGCGTTTGAGGTCGAGGGAGTCCTTGGGGTCGCTGACGGTGATGATGTTGCCGTCGAAGGCACGCGCCTCCGACCCCTTCATGCCGAAGTCGCCGTAGAAGCGCAGCATGGCCTTGTCGGCGTTGGGTCTGAGGAAGCCCGTCCACTGGGCGGTGGGGTCGAAGACGATGGCGGCGACGTCCTTTGCGAGGCCTTCTTCGACGATGTCTTGGGCGGCGATGGTCTTGCCGCCGCCGGTGGCCCCGGCGACGAGGGTGTGGGTGGTGAGGTCGTCGAGGTGCAGGAAGGCGCGGACGTCGGTCTCGGCTATGCGGCCGATGAAGCCCGAGCGGTCGGTCGGCGAGGGGAGCTTCTTGAAGTCGATGGTCTCGAGGTAGCGCCTTCTCGCGGCGACGCGCTTTCGGTGGTAGAGGAGCAGCCCGTAGGCGGCAAGCGGCACGAGGATGGCGGCGATGATGGCCCACAGCGGGATGCCGAAGAAGCGCTGGAAGAGCAGGGGTGTCTGGATGGTGACGTAGGCGACGGCGGTGGTGCGGAGGGTCTCGTTGTCGAGGCCCTCGTAGTAGGCGGTGCCCCGCACGACGTAGCGGCCGCCTTCCCGGGCTTCCGCGGGCACCGATAGCGAGCGGATGGCGCTTTGGCTGGTCTCCACGATGGCGGTGTCCTGGCGGCGGGCGACGACGGTGTTGTCTTCGGATAGGAGCTCGAGGACGGCGGTCACCTCCATTTGGCCGACCTCGCCGAGGTTGTAGAATATCTCTTCGGCGCGTATCTCGCCGCCGGGGCGCACGATGTCTGATACGAGCTGTATCTCGAAGTCGAGGAGTTTTTTCAGCGGGGAGAGGATGCGGATGTTGACGGGGACGCGGGCGAGGAGATCGTCGCCTGCCACGGTGATCTCGCCGTAGTAGGTGCCAGGCTGGGTGCCGGGCGGCGGGTAGACGACGACGACGATGTCGATTTCCTCGCTCGCGCCGAGGGTGAAGTCGGTGAGCTCGGGGGTGACGAAGTCGGCGATGCCGCCGCTGACGGTGACGTCGAGGTCGATGGTCTCGTTGAGGCTGTTTTTGAGGTGTATCTGGGTCTGGGTGTATTCGCCGGGGTAGAGTTCTGCGGACACGATTTGGGCGCCGTAGATGAGGGAGCTGATCTGTTGGCTGAGGTAGATGAGGTCGAGCTTCTGGGATTGGTCTGACAGTATGCTGCTTATCTGTTCGACGATGAGGGGGCTGACGGTGGTGTTCAGCGACAGGAGGTATTCCTCGATGAGCCGCATCCGCTGGTCCATGGCGGTGAGGTTGTTGTTTATCTGCTCGAGGAGCTCCTCGATGGGGTCGAGGTCGACACTTCCCCGCCCGCCTCCCGTTCGGACAGTCTGGTTGAAGGTGATGTTGACCGAGACGTTCGTCTCGCACAGGCCGCAGTCGTCGGGGCAGGTGTAGCAGTTCTCGCCGTAGGTGAGCTGGCAGGCGCCGTCGCCGCAGGCGAGCGATTCGGCGAGGAAGAGGGTATTGAGTTCGGTTATGTCGGCGCGGACGGTGTTGGCGTAGATGTCTCTGACGGCCGAGGCCACGTGGGTGAAGTTCCCCCCACAGCTCCTGTTCGTCCAGTTCCAGTCGTCGCATTCGAGGAGGATGACGAAGTTCTCGTTGTTTCGTATGTCGTCTTCGTCGTAGGAGAGGGTGACGCGTCCCGACGTGACGGGGATGGCGTGGTCGATGGCAAAGCCGGCAAGTCCCGTGACGTTGACGATGTAGAGGTTGATGCCCTTGAGCTCCTCGAGGTCGACGGGATCGAGGGGGAGGGTGGTGAAGTTGACGTTGTAGAGCTCGATGACGGCGGTGAGGGCCTCGACGGTGAGGTTGTAGGGGCGGGCGCGGACTGTGGCATTGTAGTCGCCGTTCGCGTCCGTGGAAAACGTCTGGGGGGTCGTGTGGCAGCCCTGGCGGGCGAGGGTGAAGGTCGTGGGGATGGCGGCGCCGTTGTTGTTGAGTACGTCTCCTGAGAAGTCGCGTTCCTGGTAGACCTCAAAGCAGGTGGAACGGCTCGCAGCGTCGCCGCCGGTGTTGGTGGCCCTGACGGTGACGTAGTAGTCGCCGAGGGTGGTGAAGCCCGCGATGCTGATGGAGTAGAGGTCGCCGACGCCGAGCATCGGGTAGGTGACGGTGGCGCCCGAGGGCAGCGTGATGTCGAGTTCGACGGTGTCGACGGAGGTCTCGCTCGTTATTGTGACGGCGGCGAGGATGGTGTCGCCGGGGTGGATGTCTGCTATGGAGATCGGCGAGACGTAGAGGCTGACGTTGGTCTCGATGAGGGTGAACCGATAGCTCGCCTGCTGACTGTTGCCGTTGGCGTCGTCGGCGGTGACGTTGACGGTGTAGGTGCCTTCGGCCCAGCCTGCGGTGTCGATGTCGTAGGGGGGGTCGAGGTTCTGGCGTGCAAGGCTGTTGATGGCGTAGGCGACGCCGGCGAGGTGGTCGTCGGTGACCGAGAGGTTGATGACGGTGCCGATGGGTATCTGGGAGTCGTTGACGGGGCTCGCGAGCGTGATGACGGGGTCGGTGAAGTCGATGACGGTGGAGTCGACGACGAAAACGGCGGTCGTGGATGCCGTGTTGCCCCTGCTGTCTCTGGCGGACACCACGATGGTGGTGATGCCGTCTGAGAAACCCGTGGTGTCGATGTCGTAGGGGTACGCCAGCGCCGAGGCCGCCCCCCCGTTGACCGAGTAGTTGACGGCTGCGAGATTCGGGTCTGCGACCGAGAAGTCGACGATGGTGCCTGGCAGTATGGTGGAGAGGTTGGAGGGGGCGTTGAGGGAGATGGCCGGCGGCGTTGCATCGGCGAGCGAGCTGTCGACGGTGAACTGGAAGGTCTTGTTGGCGGTGTTCCCGCTTCGGTCTGCGGCGTCGACCCTGATGGTGAAGGTGCCGTCGGGGTATCCCGTGGTGTCGATGTCGTAGGGGGCGGGAAAGCTCTGGGGGGCGCCGGCGTTGAGCCGGTAGGCGACGCTTGAGATGTTGAGCTCGACGATGCCGAAGTCGAGGACGGTGCCCGCGACGATGCTTGATCCGTTCGCAGGCGAATGCAGGACGATTGCGGGGGGGATGATGTCTTCGCGGATGACGTTGAGGTCGACGGGTATGGTCTTCGAGGACGCGTATTCCTCGGCGGATATGGGGATATTGAGGGGGCGCACGACGACTTCGCCGATGTCGGGGTAGTATTCCTCTTGGTCGGGGCTGTCGTAGTAGACGGTGAAGCTCTCGGTCCGGTTGCCGAGGACGGTGAGCGTGCTTGTGGCAAGCCAGAGGTAGCGGAAGTTCGACGCGGGGCCCTGGATGGAGAGGTTCAAGGTGGTGTCGTAGTAGCCGTGGTTGGTGACGTTGACCGTCGTGAGGGTCCCGTTGGTGCCGAGGTAGACGGTCTCCTCGATGGCTGCGGGCGACACGGTCCACTTGTAGGGGTTGGTGCCTTCGGCCACCATGAAGGCGCTCTCACCGGTTGTCGTGAGGGCGCTGAAGGTGGCGTTGACGCGGTTTCGTATCTTGTCGACGACGGTGGGGAGCGCCTCCCATTCGTCCTCGCAGGTTCGCGTGGCAAAGCTCCAGTCGGCGCAGTAGAAGACGGCGAGGTCGTTCTCGTTGTCGATGACCTCCGATTGGCTGTAGTTGATGGTGAGCGAGCCCCCTTCAGAGAGGGCTGTGTCGAATCCGAAGCCCTTCATGTCGTTGACGAGCCCCGTTTCCCCGTGGCTGACGAGGTCGAAGTCGATGACGTCCGACTGGCCGGCGAGGTCGACGTCGTCGAGGATGAGCGTGGCGGAATCGAAGACGATTTCGACGTCGTAGACGCGCTGCCTGATGGACGCCGAGTAGCTGCCCGCACCGTCCGTCGATACCGTATGGATGAGGTCGGCGCGGTCGCTGTCCCGGTAGAGGTTGAAGGTCGTGTCGACGGGGTCGCCTGCAGCATCGATGACGTCTCCTGAAAAGGTGCCGAGAGTGTAGACCTCGAAGTAGGTGCGGGTATCGTTGTCGGCGCGCCCGTCGAGGGTGGTGAGGATGAAGGTGACGTTGTGCTCGCCGACGCCGAGGCCCGCTATGCTTGCAGTGAATCGATTCTGGGTCCGGTTGATCTCTTCTGCGAGCGTCAGGGCGTAGTCGCTGACCGAGCCGTTGGGGTGGCTGATGCGGGCGGTGACGTTCTCGACGTACAGGTAGTCGCTGGCGTTGACCTCGAAGGAGACGGGATTGCCGGAAACGACGCCCGGAGCGCTATACGCGTCGACCCGGGGGTAGGGGTTCGGCGAGGGGATGCTGTAGATGCGGACGAGGAAGGTGGGCTTGACGGCGTTGAGGTTGCCGTCGCTGTCGTTGACGTAAATGGTGAAGTTCGAAACGCCCAGGGGGAGGTCGTTGTAGACGCGCCGATAGCGCCAGCTGGTGGGGGTGAACGTCGTTTGCAGCGTCATCGAGTGGTTAACGGACGTCGCGTTGGGGTAGACGATCGCAAGGAACGTCGCGTTGATGCCTGTGTCATCGCTGACGTTGGCGAGAAGGACCACCTGGCTGCCGTACTGGGCGTAGGGGGGGTAAGCGTAGTCGTCGACGACCGGTGCCTGGCCTGCGACCGGCGCGGCGAGGGCATAGGCTGCGAGAAGGAGGATGAAGACGAGGCGACCGTTCATGCTGAAAAAGTATTATGTTGCGTGGCCAATAAAAATGGGGGGCTCTCTCGATTTTTATGGGGGGCGTCGCAATGGTCTTCCATCGTGGATTACTGGACCCTCTGGCAGGAGCGGTTCGCGCAAAAAAACGATGACATCCTGTCTATGATGCGCGGCCTCGGGGACGTCGCAGCAAACCTAGACGAGCTTTTCCACGATGAAGGACTCGTCGTATCAATCGAAGGCGAGCCCCGGTTGCCCGAGCACGACATGGCCTTCGTCGACGGTGGCGAGGGCATACAGGAACTTCTGGGCGCGGTGGCCTACTTCATCAGGGCGTCGAGCCTCAGCCTGCGCTGCGAACGGGTGCCTTCCGCGGATTCCGCGTTCACCCGGATGCTCGACCTCGGCCTCCTCCACTACGATCCCTATGTCAAGGAGCGCGTGGAATTTTTACGGGAGGCCTTGGAGTTCGAGGCAGCCCTGAAAGCCGTTCGGGAATCCCCGCCGAACCTGCTCGTGCTGGACGGCTCGCTTTACGTGAAGACGTATCGGCGTCCCCTCGACTGCGGGGAGCACCGTCGCTACCTGCAGGCATTCATGCGGCTGCTTACCGTGTGCGAGCAAGAGGACGTGACGCTCGTGGGCGTATCCGAGGACAGCGCGTCGCGCGTGTTCCTCAAGCATCTCTCCGAGCGCTACGGCATCGCGTCTCCCCCGTATCTCACAGATGTCTCGGCTCTGAGCATCGTCTCCCCGGGCCTCAGGATGCATTCTGTGGAGTTCATCCCAGCATCCCCCCTTGCGGTTCCCGCCGCAGGGCAGGCATCCTTTCCCGAATTCCCCACGCTCTATCTTCGGCCGACGGCTTCCGCCCATCCGCTTCGCGTCGACCGGGCGCCTTGGGGGATGGCGTTCGGCGACGTCATCGAGGCGCTCGTCGCGCTTTCAGCGGGATCTGGCCCCTTCGGCTACCCCGTCCCCCTCTATCTCGTCCACCTTGATGCCCGCATCACGCCGGCTCAATCAGTATGGAGCGCCCAGCAATTGGTAAGGCGGGCGTCGGAGGATGGGGGAGAACTCGCCAGGGCGCTTTTTTCGAGGACGCGTCACGAGCTCAGGCCGTAGGCGATTTCGGCAGGTGCTGCGACCCATAGCTCGGGTCCAATTTGATGGCGCGTTTGAAATTCTTCGTGGCCGAGGCAAAGTCGCGGATTTTACTCTGGCTTGTGGCAAGAAGCCAGAACGCGCGGGCATTGGACGGGTCCAGTTCCGTTGCCCGCCTGAAGTAGGCGGCCGCCTGCTTGTGGTGGTCGATGCGGGTGTAGGCGATGCCGAGGTTGAAGGCGATTCTCGCGTCGTGGGGGTCGAGCTTGAAGGCCTGGGTGAAGCTCTGGATGGCGCGTTCGTAGCGCTTGGCTTTGAGGTGGATGTAGCCGAGGTGGAGGTGGGGTTTCGGGTTCTTGGGGTCGAGCTTGATGCTTTCCCTGAGGAACTGGACGGCTTCGTCCATGTAGTTGTTCTTCAAGAGGAGCAGGGCCTTGTGGTAGAATACCTCGCTCGTGGGCACTCGTTCGGGAGCGCGCTCTTTTTCCTTCGGTCCCGCTCTAGTCTGGGCTTTGACCTCTTGGGGGATGAGCGTGTCTTCGATGGCTTCCTTCTGGGACACGAGCTGGTGCTCTTTGGCCGAGAGGGTTTCGGTGTTTTTTCGCAGGGTATCGATTTCTTTGGTGAGAGTGGCGAGCGCTTCTTCTTTGGCTCCCAGTTCGCTGAGCGTGTGTTCTTCTTGGGTTGCGAGCGCTTTTCTCTTTTCCTCGAGCTCTTGTTCGAATTCCGTAAGGTGGGTGAGGCGTTCTTCGGCCTCGACGACTTCCTCTTCCTGTGCTTTGAGGGTGGCCACCTGTTCTTGGAGCTTTTGTATGGTCTGGTATTTTGAGGCGAGTTTTTCTTCCATGGAGGCGCGCATGCCTTCGAGTTCGAGTTCTTCTTGGGCGGCCTTCTCGAATTGGCTTTCGAGCGATGAGAGTTCTTGCTTTCTGTTCTTCAGCGAGTCGATTTCATGGGTGATGTCTTGGATGTGGCCTTCTCGTTCGGTGAGGCTCTTGGTGAGCTTGTTGCGTTCTTCAATGAGGGATTGCGTTTTTTGTGCGAGTTCTTTTTCGCGTTTCTCGAATTCCTGGAT
>CAYUFO010000097.1:0-6922 GCA_964443985.1 uncultured archaeon
GGTGTCGCCTTCTCCTTTGAGGTTGTCGAGGGTGAATTGGAGTTCGTCGGCGACGGTGTCTGCGAAGAGGTAGTCGTTTGGGTTTTGGCCGACGAAGCCGACGGTTGCCGCGAGCTCTTCGACGGGCTTCGATGCCGTGTCGGCCCCGTTGACGGTGATGCGTCCCTTCTGCGGCTTTAGGAGGCCGTTGAAGTGTTTGGCGAGCGTTGATTTGCCCGCGCCATTTTCGCCGACGATGGCCACCCGTTCTCCGGCGTAGATTGCGAACGAAACGTTGTCGAGGGCTTTTTTCCCGGGATAGGCGTAGCTCACGTTTTCTATTTTGAGCATGGGTGTCGATTTTTCTATGGTATCTCGTTGATTGTCGTGTATCCTTTTCGGGGGGGATTGTTTGAGGTTCTTTTTTTCGATGAATGATTTTTTCCCGACGTCGTAGACGCGGTCTGCGAAGGGGAGGACGCGGTCGAGGCGGTGTTCGGCGACGACGATGGTGAGCTCTTTGGCGCGTGCGAGTGCGCTGACGACTCCGAGAAAGTCTTCTGCAGCACGGGGTGAGAGCTGGCTCGTCGGCTCGTCGAGGACGAGAATTTGTGGGCGGAGTGCAAGGGTTGCGGCAAGGACGACTTTCTGTTTTTCCCCGCCCGACAACGTGTCGATGCGGCGGTGCCGCAAGTCGGCGATGTTGAGTGCATCAAGGGTGTCGGTGATGCGCTCTTCCATATGGGTGGCTGGGAGGTTCCTGTTTTCGAGGCCGAATGCGATCTCTGATTCGACGGTGGACTGGGTGAGTTGGTTTTCTGGGTCTTGGAAGACGAAGCCAACTGATTGCGCCATTTTGGCCACTGAAGATGTTCGTGGGTCTCCTCTATTGACGGAAATCCTTCCGCGTAAATCACCTCCTGAAAAGTGTGGGATAAGTCCGTTGACGCATTTGAGGAGCGTTGTTTTTCCGCACCCCGAGGCTCCGATAAGCAGTATTGTATCCCCGCTACCTATGGTGAGCGAGACGCCCTCGAAAGCCGGGGTCTCCTGGTCGGGGTATCGAAACGATACGTCGTCGAAAACGATGATCTCGTCAGTCATGTTTTTTACCAAGGGGTGAGAGGAGCATCAACGAGGCCAGGACATATCCGACATTCAATGATGGCAGTGGCGTGGCCTCATAGGGCCAGTAGGAGAGCTGCCCTGCGACGGACAACACGAATGCGGTGCAAATCGCTGCGATTGAGAGGGGTGCGCCAAACGCAAGATATCCAGCCCATCTGTTCGTCACGTATCTGCTTCTTCTGCTTGTGTATCCACGGGATTCGAGCGATTCTGCGAGGTGGTGGGCTCGCTCAAATGAGTTGGAAAAAATCGGCAATATGATTGCTGCGTATCCCTGCATGCGTTGATGCAGTGGCCCCGTCGAAACATTCAGTCCTCGGCTGCGTTGTGCCGCAAGGATTGCGTGTCCATCGCGGCTGACGGCGGGGATGAAGTGGAGCCCGATGGCGAGGGCTGTGGCGGTCTGGGCAAGGCTTCCTGGAAACACGCGCACGAGGGCGTCGGGTGATACGTTTTCCGAGAAGACGCCGAAGGCAACGACGATTGAGGCGAGCATGAGTCCCGTCGTGAATCCGAAGACGAGGGACTCCTGGGTGAGTGGTCCGCCGATGAGTGGGAGCGAGGGTGGCATCGTGAAGAGAATTGTGGTGCCATGGTGCACGAGCAAAAAATTGACGAGCAACGGCGTGGCTCCGATGAAGACGCCCATGGCTAGGTATTGTTTGGTCTTCTGCGTCGACGAAACGGACACGGTGAACAAGACAAGAAAGAGGAGGGTGAGGTGGAGTGGGTGGTAGGTGTTGATGGCGAGCAGGGTTGCGGCAAGCAGCCAGAGGATCCAGTAGGTGGTGTGTGCGTTGTTGTCCATGTCCTGTTGGATAAATAATCCAATCCTTTTTATAGGTGAACGTCTGTAAATATAAACCCAACAAAAAACATGGATAAATTATCCAACTCTGTATGTAAAGTGGTGAAATAATGGAAAACAAAAAAAACAGGATACTCGTCCTCGGAATACTCATAACCCTCCTCCTGCCGCTCGCATCAGCCGAGCTTCCCCCAATCCAAAAACTCAAGGAAACCGCCCTCTCCCCCGAAGCACACTGTCCCGGTCAAGACGATGACACGTCCGGCGCCTGGCAAACCTACCAACACAACATCCGTCGCTCCGGAGTAACCGACCTTTCAGGCTCAGCATATGCGTGGGAACTCAAGGCCTCCTACGCCATCAACGATCGCATCCTCTCACCGGTTGTCGCCGACCTCGACGGGGACGGTGCGGTGGAAGCGGTGTTCGGAAGCGACGCCGACGCCACCGTCTACTGTGTCGAACTCGAATCGGGAACGCTGAAATGGTCTTTTCCAACACAAAGCCCCGTCTGGTCGACACCGACGCTTGCCGACCTCAACGATGACGGCACCCTCGATGTCGTCTTCGGCGCGGGAAGTGGAGATGGAAACATCTACGCAGTCTCCCACAACGGCTCAGAACTCTGGCGCTACTTTACCGGTGATGCGACGAACAGCGTCGACGGCCACACGGCAGTCGCAGACGTCGACGGCGATGGAACGCCCGAAGTCCTCGTCGGCGCCAGCTGCTACTACTGCTCCTCATGCAACAACTTCTTTGTCTTAAACGCAGAAAACGGAACCCTCCAATGGGGCGTCAAAGTGGGCACGTCCTACAAGGCAACCCTCACGGCACCGGCCCTCGGGGAACTCGACGGAGACGAAGGCATTGAACTCGTCATCGGCGACTACGATGGCTATATCAGAGTTTATAACGCCGAAGACGGCTCAGTGGTGTGGTCCAAGAAAGTGGGCGGCAGCTACGACTCAATCGAATCCACGCCCGCCCTCATCGACAAAGACGGCGACGGCATCGACGACGTCGCCATCGCAGCCTCCGGCACCCTCTACGTCATCGACGGTTCAAATCCCAACAACATATTCTGGAGCAAAGTCCTCACCGGCTACAGCATCGCAGGAGGGATTTCGGCGGGCGACATCGACGACGACGGACAAGATGAATTGGTGTATTATCCTGCCTATTCATCGTTCGTCGAAGCCCTCGACCTCGACGGCGATGCTGAATGGTATGCGAACGTCGGAAAAGAAAACCTCTGGGCGTCCTCTGCCCCCGCCATCGCAGACATCGACGGCGACGGAGACACCGAAGTCGTCGTCCAGGCTCAGTCGGGAACCCTCTACACCCTCAACGGGGGCAGCGGAGACGTCGAGCACTCATTCATCGCCGGCTCAGACAACTCTATCTCGTCGGTCGCCATCGCCGACGTCGACGGTGACGGCATCGCAGACCTCGTCACCGGCAACGACGACGGCACACTCTCAGTCGTCGGCAATCCCTACGCTGGAGGAAACCATCCACCCGAACTTGAGCCGTTCGCCAACATCACGGTAAACGAGATGGGGACGGTATACATAACGCCTGTAGCATCCGACCCCGACGGCGACAACCTCGCCTACGAGATCAACAGCACCTGGTTCAACTGGGACAACGACACCGAGCGATTCAAATGGAAGACGGGGCCGACGAGCAGCGGACACTTCGACTTCCTCGTCACCGCATCAGACGATGAATTCGAAGACAGCGAAGACGTCCACGTCACCGTCAACAACAAATGCACCCGCTTCGACAAACGGAACTGGTGCTGGGTCGGCTGCACCTGCTACATAATAACCGTCCGCGAGGCCTACGCCGCGGACGTCATGGTGTAGGGCAAAAAAGTGGCGGGGATACACTGGAAACATTGGGGTCTCCTGATCTGGTTTGGGTTACTGGCAAGCTCCCCCCCTGTTTCGGCTCAACAGATTCACATCGGCGTCATCGTCGACTTCCCCGAAAACGACACCATCGCCGAATGCTTCAGCGTCCCTGAGTATTCAAACGGCCACTGGGTCTTAAACCATACTCCCGGCATCTGGGGGGTGGCGGGGGAATGGCACACGCAGTGGGGCTTCTACCTTGAGCGCATCAACGATGTCGGCCCACTGCATCCCGGCGACTTCCGCTACTGGTCGTTTCTTGTCGACATGCATGAAGACCCGGTCGGCTGGAACGTCTCTCCTGTTGGATTAGACAACAACAACAGCTGCTGGAACCGCTCCTTCGGCTACATCCCCGGCCAACACTACTGCGCCCAAGAAGGCGACATACTCGGCTTCTCATTCGGAGAACCCTACCCCAACAAAACCTATGCAATGCTCATCAGCGCACAAGACGACTCCTGCGAACTCGTCGAATGGCAGCCGATGACCACGTCGACGTCCACAACCACTTCGTCAACAACGTCCACAACCAGCTCCTCCACTACCAGTTCCAGCACAACCACTTCATCAACCACGACACTACCCCCAACCTCCACAACGTCATCGACTTCGAGTACATCTACGACCACGACGACCTCCCTGCCTACAACATCCACATCGTCGACTACGACGTCAACCACCTCTACGTCCACTACATCAACCCTCCCCGAAGCAAACATCTCCGCTGCAGGCGACGCAGCGATAGCCTGGCTGCTCACCCACCAAAACCAGTCCACCGGCGAAGTCGAAGGAAACTACGTCTGGGACACATGCTTCGCCACGCTCGCATTCATCCACTACGAACAATACGAAGCGGCGCTTCTCTCAGCCGACTACGTCCTCTCCCAACAAAACCCCGACGGCGGCTGGGGATGGGGGACCTGGACCGACCCCGAAACGACCGCGACCTGCCTTTCCGCCATGCACGCCATCGGCGTCCCCGAAAGCGAAATGACAAAGTCTGGCAACACACCCCAGTCCTACCTCGCCTCCACGCAGGGACCCAACGGCGGCTTCAGCTCATGGGGAGCCGAAAACATCCAATCCAGCGCCTGGGGTATCACCGGATTGACGGGCGCCAACGAAAGCCTACCCAGCCAAAACAACAACACACCCGTCGACTACCTCACCGAAACCCAGCAGCCGACCGGACAATGGACCTACTTCGACCCCGTCTACGACACCGCCATCTCGGTCATCGCCTTGACGGCAGACCCCCACCGAGAACATGACGCAAACATAAGCGCCGCCCTCGCCTACCTCAAAGACAACCAAGCCGCCAACGGAAGCATGGGAACCCAGTTCAACACCGCCCTCGCAGCCCTCGCATTCACTACCGGAAACGAAACAAACGCGACAAACCACGCACTCACCCACATCGCAGTCACCCACCAAAACGGGGGATGCGCGGGAAGCGGCGCACCCGTCGCATCGGCCACGGCCCTATGCGCCATGGCCTTGGGGGGCCACTGCCTCACGGCGCCCCCCACGCTGCCACCAGACTATGCCTACGTCGTCCTCGAACCTGCTGCTGTCGCCCTGCAGCCCGGCTGGAACCTTATAAGCTTCGCCCATACATAACAAAGAGGAAAGAACACAATGAATCCCGCCCCCACCCAATCCCTCCTCGTCGCAGCACTGCTGCTCATCCTGACACCCGCCGTATCCGCAGCCAAGGTCGCCGTCGTCATTGACTACCCCGACGCGCCGACCTACACGCGCTGCCTGGTCGTCTCCGAAGGAACCAATGGCTACGAGCTCCTCAACGAGCTCGGCCTCGACATGGTGTGGAGCCCCGCAAGCCAGTGGGGTCACGGCCTGTGCGACATCGAAGGCACCAGCGGCTGCACCCAAGACGACTGCTTCTGCGGCGGTTCCGAGTACTGGGGCATCTACCTCGCCCAGAAGGGCGACCGCGGCTGGGGCTACCTTCCCGTCGGATTCGACGGCGGCAGCCAATGCTGGAACCACGAGCCGTCATCGTTCACTGGCCACTACTGCGCCGAGAACGGCGACACCCTCGGCCTCAGATGGGGCAGCTACGGCCAGGAGCCCGACTTCATCCGCTACGAGGATATCTGCGGCACGGGCCGTCACCGCGACCGCGACCACGACGTCCTCGAAGTCGCCGTGACACCGGTAGCTCCTGTGGCGGGCGAGCTCATCACCTTCGCCACCGGCGAGAAGAAGGCCGAGGTCAACGTCTACACCCCCGACCGCCGAAAGGTCGAGGAGGCGGTTGCAGCCGACGACGGCAACGCAAAGCTGGCCCTCCCCGCCGGCGACTACAAGGTCCTCGTCCTCGCGAGCGGCTACCCCCACACCTACCTCGACCTCACGGTAGCGCAGACGAAGACCTCGACGACTGCGCCAACGACGTCCACGACTACCACGACACTCGTCTTCGAAGAATCGACGGCACCCCCGGAAACGGAAGCAGAACCCACGACGTCCATCGAGCCGACGACCTCCACTGCACCAGCAACCTCCACTGTGCCAGCAACCACTTCTCTTCAACAACAGAATGCCGTGCTCAAATCCGTCGCCAAGGAGCTCACCGGCAGGGCGGTGGTGACGCCCAAAGAGAATGCCGCCACCTCCGGCGACCGCTCGACGGGCGTCCTCTCACTCGCCCTTGGAGCCTTCCTCATTGGAGGGCTCTATCTCGTCAGTCGGCCGAAGAAGTAGGTGGCAGGGTCCATGCCCCCGGCACAGTTGTCCGGACAATTCGATCTCGACGTCGCCGAGGAATTCCCGCGCCCAGCCGGCGAAGTCGATTTTGCAGATGACGCCGCCCATCTTGTCGGCGACGTGGAGGCGGTCTGATTTCCGAAGGATATCAAGCCACGGGCACGAGGAGATGGTCACGGCGACGCCCCCGCCCTCCGGCTCGACGACCGCGTCGTAGTCCTCGACGTCGCACTTGAAGGCGAGCGCTGCCACCAGCCCGTCGACGCCGTCTTTGAGACTGAGAAGTTTCTTGACTCTTCGAGCCTGGATTTTTGGGAGCACGCTCCAGACCCCCTCATCGAGCGCGAGCGCCTCG
>CAYUFO010000098.1:0-6842 GCA_964443985.1 uncultured archaeon
CGGTGAAGAGCTCGAGGTGCTCGAAGGCGGGAACGCCGACGCGTCGATAGCAATACGATTCGAACACCCCGCGCAGGGTATCCTCGAGAATCTGCCGGGGGAGCATCTCTTCGGGGGAAAAATCGCGGGTGCCGCGGGGCCGCTCGAACTTCATCGCGTAAACACTAATGGATGCCGCCCTAAAAAGAGGGCGCCTATACGTCGTAGTAGGAGGCGAACCGCTTTCGGAGGTCGGCGAGAAGCTTCTGCGTGTCGGCGAGAGGTTCACCGTCGACCGTCTGCGGCCCACCATCTCCCAGGAACACATCGGCAATCCGACGCATGGAGAGAGCGAGAGCGGCCGCATCGTAGCCGCCCTCGAGAGCGAGCGCGAGGCGACCATCTGCAGTCGATTCAGCGACGTCCTTGACCTGCGAGGCCAGGAACGCGTAGCCGTCCCCGGTGAGCCGCAGCCGGGAGATCCGGTCCTGCATATGGCTGTCGAAGCCGGCCGATATGAAGATGAACTCGGGGGCGAACTGGCTCATCACGGGGACGAGGAGCTCGCAGGTGACGAGGGCATAGTCGGCGTCGCCCGCCCCCGGCGCCATCGGCACGTTGATCTGGGCGCCGCGACCGGCGCCCCTGCCTATCTCGTCGGCGAAGCCCCGGCCGGGATAGAAGCCCGCGGGGTCCTGGTGCAGGCTGATGACGAGGACGTCGGGGTCCTCGCGAAATACCTCCATGGTGCCGTTTCCGGCATGGCAGTCCCAGTCGAAGACGCACACCCTGCCGACGCCGTGGACGGCCTGAAGATAGCGAACCGCCACGGCGACATTGTTGAAGTAGCAGAATCCCATGGCTCGGTCGATGCACGCGTGGTGGCCGGGAGGCCGCACCAAGGCCATCGCGTTGGCGGCTTCCTTTCGGGCGACGACGTCGGCAGCCTTCATGACGCCGCCTGCGGCAAGAAGCGCCGTTTCAAAGGTCCCGTGGTTGGCGACCGTGTCGGCGTCGAGATGGACGTTGCCGCGCTTTGAGGCGTTCTTCACCTGGATGTAGAGGCCCTCGTCGTGGACGCGCAAGATGTCCTCGCGGGTGGCAGGCGACGGTTCTATCCACTTCATGCGGTCGAGGACGCCCCAACCCCGAAGGAGTTCGACGGCCTCACCCAGGCGTTGGGGCGTCTCAAGGTGCCCGGGACCGGGATCGTGCAAGAGGTAATCCGGGTGATAGACCCATGCTGTCGTCATCGAAGAAAGAAAAGACCGGGAAAAGATAAAAAAGAAAAAGAGGAAGGCCGTCAGAGCCGAGCGAGCTTCTCGACGCCCACCTTCTTCACCCACGGCTTGTTGATGCGGGCGGGAAGCCACGCGGGCCGGTTGGCGGGCGCGTCGACGACCTCCTTGCCGCCGCGGAAGATGTGGACCTTCTTGGTGCCGCGTTCGCGCAGCCTGATGTCGGTGTAGCCGCGATTGGCGGCCTTCAGCGCCGCCTGGCGGGGCGCCTTGCCTGAAAAGAGTGCCGTTTCTCGTCCGTTCTCCCTGAGTGCAAAATATCGCGTGTCCTTGGTTGCCATGGTATCATCCCCCGTTTGGAAGGAAAAAGAGGAGTGTCATCCCCCGATTATCGATATGCGACAGCCTATATAAATCGAAAAAGGCGCCGCCTGCACTCCATTTAAAATGGCATATGCCCCATGAGTAGCTATATGAGACGGCTCTTTGGCACCTCGGGCGTGCGCATGCGGGTGGCCGACTTCCCCCCGCAATTCGCAGAACGCCTCGCCTTCGCCCTCGCAGAATCGATAGACGACGCGGCCGTCGCCGTCGGCCGCGACACCCGCGCCACGGGACCCGCCCTCGAAGGGGCCTTCGTGGCTGGCCTGAATGCAGCGGGAAAGGACTCCGTCAGACTCGGCATCGTGCCGACCCCGACCGTCGGCGTCGCCGCGGCAGACGTAGGCACCGGCGTCATGGTGACGGCAAGCCACAACCCCCCAGACTACAACGGATTCAAGCTGTGGGGAAGGCTTGGAGCCTACACGCCACAACAGGAGGAGGCCATCGAATCCCTCTATTTCTCCCAGACGGTACCCGAGACCGGGGGAAACGGCCAGACCTATGACCGGGGGGAGGAGTACCTCACAAAGCACCGGGAGCGCATCCTGGAAGTTGTCGGGACCGTCGAGCGCGAAATCCGCGTCCTCCTCGACTGCGCGGGCGGCGCAGGCTCGACCCTGACCCCCGCCGTCCTTTCGGCGATGGGCTGCCAGGTCACCACCGTCAACGACAACCGCGACGGCGTCTTCCCCCATCCCCTTGAGCCGACCGAGGAGAACGTCGCCGACACCTGTGCGCTCGTACGTGAGGGCGACTTCGACATCGGCTTCGTCCACGACGGCGATGCCGACCGCACCGCCGCCATCGACCGCCACGGCGAGCTCGTCGACTGGGACAGCTTCCTGGCCACCCTCGCCTACGGAAAGGGCACCGTCGTCACGACCGTCGACGCCTCCATGCGCATCGAGGACGTCTGCAAGAAGGTCGTGCGCACCGCCGTCGGCGACGTCGCCGTCGCAGCCGGCATCCGCGAGCACGACGCCGCCTTCGGGGGCGAGCCCTCAGGCACCTACATATTCCCCGACGTGCATCCTTACCCGGACGGGGTGGCGACGGCCGCCAAGGTGGCCGTCATGGTGGCAGATGGCAGGTTCTACGACATCCTCGAAGAGATCCCGAGCTACCCGACCAAGCGGGTGAAGATTCCCTGCGAGGATGCGGATAAATCCGCCATCATGGAGCTTCTGCCAGAGGTCGTCGAAGACGAGTACACGGCCGTCGACGGCATCAGGGTCAGCCGCGAGCAGGGGTGGGTGCTCATCAGGCCCTCCGGCACCGAATGCTACCTGCGCATCACCGCCGAGGCCGAATCGAAGGAGGCCCTAAAGGAGCTCGTCGCCCAGGGCCACGCCTGGATAGACGCCGCCAGGGAACTCGCAGGCTAGGTGTCGCAGAGGACGGTCGCCTCCCAGCCGTCACCAGTGTCTCCGATGGACATGTCGTGGTAGGTCACGGCCTTGACTTCCCCGTGGAGGACGTGCTTGTCGGGCTGAAATAGCTCCCCGCATAGCTTTGCCGATAGGGCGTCGCCGTCAAGCTCGACGGAAATCCCCGAATATAGGAACCCCTCGTCCTCAAAAAGGAATAGCAGTTCTGAAAGGAAATCATGAAGGAGCGTCTCGTCGTCATCGGCCGCGCAGGCGACGACCCGGTCGTCGACTGCCTCAACGCGTGAAACGTCGGTGATGGCGGCGGCAAGCGCCCGGCCCGCGTTCGCAAAAACCTCCTCGCGCGAACGGCCATACGCCCGGAACTTGACGTCCGCGGTGTGCTCTAAGAACTCGAAGGATGCATCCATCCCTTTTTTATAGGAGGAGTGCGCTATTATAACTTCTCATCCGCACGAGACATCGTTCTGGGTGGAGTGGATGCAGCGCGTCTCCTCCACGCCGAAGAGACCCGCCCTGCCCAGAAACGCCGTTTGTGCACCACGTAATCCCAGAAAGAAATGGCTCGCATGCACAGCAGGACCAAGGGAAAGTCCGGCTCAAGCCGCCCCAAGGGAAGTCTCTACGACACCTGGAAGATGATGGACGCCGGCGAGCTCGAAGACCTCGTCGTCGACCTCTACAAGAATGGCAACCCCCCGAGCAAGATAGGCCTCATCCTGCGCGACCAGTACGGCGTCCCCTCGACGAAGATAGCCGCCCAGAAGAAGGTCACCGCCATCCTCCGCGAAAAGGACCTCCAGCCCGAGCTCCCCGAAGACCTCTACAACCTCATCAACAAGGCCGTCAAGCTCAGAAAGCACCTCGACGACCACAGCCACGACAAGCACAACCGACGCGGGCTGCAACTCATCGAATCAAAGATCCAGCGCATCAGCAAGTACTACAAGAAGAGCGGCCGCATACCCGCCGACTGGGTCTACGACCCCGAAAAGACCAAGCTCCTCGTGTAAGACGATGACCTGCACCGCCACCCTCACCACCGAATCTGCCGACGCCGCGGCCGTCGCATCCTCGCTTGCCGTCGACGACGTCGAAGTCGAGCGGCTCGCCATCACGACAAGGGCGGTTGACGGCGTCGTCCGCGCCGACATCCGATGCGCAACCGTCGACACCCTCCTTGCCACCCTCGACGACCTCATATGCTGCCAGATGACGGCAGAAAAGGCACTCAACTGACATGACCAAGAAGAAACCCATCGCGTCCTGGAAGAACAAGAAGGCCTACACCATCCTGGCTCCCGACGCCTTCGAGCGAAAGGAGATAGAGGACACCCTCGCAGACGACCCCAAGAAGCTCATCGGCCGGACCGTCGAAATCTCGCTTCGCGACCTCTCAGGCGACCGCAGCAAGCAGCACCTCAAGCTCGTCTTCGAGATCGTCGAAACCCAAGGAGGGAAGGCGTTCACCCGCGCCAAGCGCTTCTCGACATCGCCAGGCTACCTCAAGTCGAAGATTCGAAAAGGCATGTCCAAGCTCGACATCCAGCGCGAGCTCGCCCTCAAAGACGACAAGGCCCAGCTCAAGATGATGGTGTTGACGCGCGGCCGCGTCCAGGAGCACCAGCGCCGCGACCTCACCCGCGCCGTCGACGCCACGCTCAACGCCGCCCAGAAGAAGCTCAAGGCCGAAGAACTCATCCAGCAGTCTCTCTTCGGCAAGCTCGGCACCGAAATCTACCAGAAGCTCAAGAAGATCCACCCCATCCACCGCGTCGAGGTCTTCGAAGTGGAGCTGACGTAATCCTTTCGAACGCGTCCGAAGGAAGCTAACACTCTTCTTCTGCCTTGGTATAGAGGACCTCCCCCCAAGCAGCTAAAGCCGTCGAGCGATTACGCCGCTTCGAAGCCCATGGTCGGCGAGGACGAGGCACACCATGGCCTCGACGACTGGCACCGCCCGCGGCACGATGCATGGGTCATGACGGCCCGTTATCTCGATTGACGCCTTCTTCTTCGACGACAGGTCGACGGTCTCCTGCGGCAGTCCGATCGAGGCCGTCGGCTTCACAAAGGCGCGGACGACGACCGGCATGCCGTTGCTCAAACCCCCGTTGATGCCGCCCGCAATGTTCGTTTTTGTAGCGACCTTGCGGGCCTTCCACGTGAAGGGGTCGTTGGCCTGGCTGCCGGAAAGACAGCTCGCCATGAAGCCCTCACCTATCTCTACGGCCTTGACGGCGGGAACGCTCATCACCGCCTTTGCGAGTTCGGCGTCGAGCTTGTCGAAGACGGGCTCGCCGAGCCCCGGGGGGACGCCGGTCGCGATGACCTCTACGATGCCGCCCACGGAATCCTTGCCGGCTTTCGCCTCCTCGACGGCCGCCTGCATCTCGCAGGCGACAGAGGGAACGGGACAGCGCACGGCGTTCCTCTCGACCTGCTTTCGGAGCTTCTCAAACGAGGAGACGTCGGGGTCCTCGACCAGGGACACGCCACCTATCTCGCGGGAGAACCCGACGACCTCGATGCTGTGCTCCACAAGGAGCTTTCGGGCGACGGCGCCGCCCGCGACGCGGCCCACGGTCTCGCGGGCGCTCGCACGGCCGCCCCCCCGCCAGTCGACGTGGCCGAACTTGGCCCGCCACGCAAAGTCGGCGTGGCCGGGCCGCGGAGCGTCTTTGAGCTTCCTGTAGGGACGGGAGTCGGCATCCCTGTTTTCGACGAGCATGGCGATGGGCGTCCCGAGCGTCTTGCCCTCGAACGTCCCTGAAAGTATCTCAACGCGGTCGGCCTCGCTTCGCTTCGTTGAGACGCCGCTTTGCCCGGGCCGCCTGCGGTCGAGCTCGCGCTGGACGTCCTTTTCTGCGAGCAGCAGACCGGCGGGACAGCCGTCGACGACGGCACCCACCGCAGCCCCGTGGCTCTCCCCGAACGTCGTCAAGCGGAAGAGCTCCCCGAAGGAGTTGTTCATGGTAATCCATGGGGACGAAGCAATAATAAAGGCGCGGTCACGCCCTTTTTTATAGGACGGACGCGTCATAGTTGACTCTATGTATCGCATCGCCCGCAAAGAACAGCTCAACGAGACGAACACGCTGTTTGACATCGAAGCACCCCTCATCGCCCGGGCCGCCAAGCCCGGCCAGTTCGTCGTCGTCATCGCAGACGAGACCGGCGAGCGCATCCCCCTCACCCTCGCCGACTGGGACGGCAAAAAAGGCACCATCACCCTCGTCGTCTACTCCATCGGCACCTCGACGGCCAAGCTCGCCGCCATGGACGAGGGCGATGGGATAGCCCACGTCGCCGGGCCCTTCGGCAGGCCGCTTTCCGTCAAGGTCTACGGCACCGTCGCCTGTGTCGGCGGCGGCGTCGGCATCGCCGCACTCTACCCCAAGGCCCGAGCCTACCATGAGGCCGGCAACAAGGTCATCTCCATCATCGGGGCCAGAAGCAAGGACTTTCTCGTCCTCGAAGACGAGATGAAGGCGGTCAGCGACGAGCTCGTCCGCTGCACCGACGACGGCTCGCGGGGACGCAAGGGCTTCGTCACCGAGGCCCTCGACGTCGTCTTGCAGAAGAAGGACGTCGACAAGGTGGCGGCCGTGGGGCCCTTGCCCATGATGAAGGCCGTCGCCGACCTGACCAAGAAGTATGGCGTCGAGACGGTCGTGTCGCTGAACTCCGTCATGGTCGACGGCACCGGCATGTGCGGCGGCTGCCGCGTCAAGGTCGCAGGCGAGGACAAGTTCACCTGCGTGCACGGCCCCATCTTCGACGCCCACGACGTCGATTTTGCCGACCTCATGCGTCGAAACCGCCAATACGCCGACAAGGAAAAGACATCGTT
>CAYUFO010000099.1:0-6835 GCA_964443985.1 uncultured archaeon
TCGCCTTCGAGCGGTCCCCCGACGCCGTCATCGAGGACTACGCCGTCCTCAAGGGGGACGTTGCCGTCGGCCCGGGGTCGGTCATACGGTCGGGGGCGTACATCGAGGGGCCGGTGCGCATCGGAGCCGGCTGCAGGGTCGGCCCCAACTGCTATCTGCGCGCCCACACCGTCCTCGGGGACCGCACCCACGTCGGCAACGCCGTCGAAGTCAAGAACTCCATTGTGATGGCGGGAACGCACATCGGCCATCTCTCCTACGTCGGCGACTCGGTCATCGGGGAAGGCTGCAACTTCGGCGCCGGCACCAAGGTCGCCAACCTCAAGTTCGACGATTCAGCGGTTAATGTCGATGTCAAAGGACAGATCCTATCCTCGGGGCGCCGAAAGATGGGCGTCATCATGGGCGACGGCGCGAAGACAGGCATCAACGTCAGCATCCTCCCCGGCCGAAGCATCTATCCCGGCGCCTCGGTCGAAGCGGGAAGCGTGGTGAGGAATACGCTCTATAAAGAACCGGCAGAGGAGCAGTAACCATCGAGGTGATCAGATATGGAATATGAGATTCGGGGGACGACCCTCCAAGTAGCAGACAT
Source organism: uncultured archaeon (assembly GCA_964443985.1). GTDB lineage: Archaea > Altiarchaeota > Altiarchaeia > IMC4 > JBDREA01 > JBDREA01. Next base: position 596 of record CAYUFO010000099.1, read on the forward strand.
CGAATTGGCTTCCGGCGAGTCAGTCTACACGGAGTCGGGCGGCATGGCGTGGATGAGCCCCAACATCGACATGTCAACGGACACCCGCGGGGGTTTGATGAAAGGCCTGTCGCGGATGGTGTCGGGCGAAAGCCTCTTCATGACGACCTACACCTGTGCCCGGGGGACCGGCCTCATATCCTTTGCCAATGAATTCCCCGGCCGCATCATACCCCATACTCTTTCCGAGGGACAAAGCCTTATCTGCCAAAAGGACAGCTTCATGGCCGCCGAGGATTCAGTCACCCTCGAGATGCACTTCAGAAAGAAATTCGGGTCAGGATTGTTTGGTGGGGAGGGGTTCATCCTGCAACGCGTTGCGGGGCCGGGGACCGTCTTTACCGAAATAGCTGGGGAGGTTACCGAATACGACCTCTCAGACGGACAAACTCTAAAAATCGACCCTGGGCACATCGCCCTATTCGAGCCCTCGGTGACCTACGACATCACCAGGGTCAAGGGAGTCAAGAACATCTTCTTCGGAGGAGAAGGGCTCTTTTTGGCAACGCTCTCGGGGCCCGGCAAAGTCTGGCTGCAAAGCATGCCCATCGCGAACCTCGCCGCGAAGCTCCGCTATTACATGGCGGCAAAATAATTCATGGCTTCGCTGTTTGAGGTTTCAGGGGTAACGTGGGCTGTTGGGTTGGCTGCCATCATCATGGGGTTCATCGTTCTCTTTTCGATAGGAGAAACCGTTTTCGTAATGGCTGTTGGGCTCTATCACGCTCTTTTTAGGACGGATAAGAGAGATGAAACCGATTCAAACGATTATCGTATCGAGATGGGCCGGGAAACCTGAACCCTACTCTGTCGTCTCTAGTAGGTGGTGGCCTTCCCCTTCACGCACAGGTCGGTGACGTCGGTGACGCGGGCGAGCCATTCGTCGGCGATGCGGCGGGCCTTCGCTTCGTCGATGCATTTTCCGGCGGTCGTCAGCGAGCACACGAGGGGCTTGTCGATGGGGTGTCCTATCTGGCTCATGAGGCGGACTTGGACTTCCTCGGCGCACGTGTTCTCGGCGATGTCTTCGGCCATGAGCATGGAGAGGATGTTGTAGACTTTCCCGACGTGGTTGTAGGGATTCTTGCCGCTCGTGGCCTCGAGGCTCGTGGCGCGGAAGGGGGCGATGAGGCCGTTTGCGCGGTTGCCGCGGCCCACGGAGCCGTCGTCGCCCTGCTCGGCGCTGGTCCCCGTCACGGTGAGGAAGACGGAGCCCGTCCTGACGTCGTCGCCGGTGTTTATCTCGACCGTCACGGGCTTGTCGGTCTTCTTGGCGACGAAGTCACGGACCTTGTCGGTCATCTCCTCGATGACGCCGGGGTAGTCCTTCTTGCTTTTTATGTGTCGGTCGACCATGGCGTTGCATATGGTGAGGGTGATGTCGTCGTTTTTGCGCAATCCCATGACCTTGATGTCCTGGCCGCTCGCCTTGACCTTCATTTTGCCGTTCATGTACTTCTCGACTTTTAGGCAGAGGGTCTCGACGGTGGACAGCGGCGCGTAGCCGCAGCCGAAGCTGGTGTCGTTGGACTTGGGGATGCCTCGCCGGCGAAAGACGTCGCGAAGGTCGGCTGACCCCATGCCGATGCGCTGGTCGAATGTGTAGTCGACGTCGACGTCGGCGTTGGGGATGGTGGCTGCCACCTGGTCGCGGGCGGCCTTGACGGCGATTTTGCCCGCGGGGATGTCGGTGCCGTCGAATTCTATGGTGGCGCGCCCGGAAAGGATGACGTGGACGGGGCTCATGACGGTGCCGCCCCCCCATTGGGGTTTGCTGTGGCCTGCTATGAGCTCGACCTGGTCGGTGTTGTGGTGGAGGATGTGGCCGAATTCCTTTATGTAGTGGCGGGAGAGCTCGCGGCTCACGGCCTCGGCGATGCCGTCGCAGATGCTGTCGGGGTGGCCGATGCCTTTGCGTTCACACAGTTCGGTTGTCTGTCGTTCGAGGGGGGGTACGTCCAGGTGTTGGATCTGTATGTTTCTCATGGCCTATCGCCGTGGTGGTTCATGGGGTGGTCAATCGGTGAGTCCTTCGGTGTGTATCTCGAAGACGCATTCGGCTTCAGGCATGCTGGGGCTGTCGATGAGCCGGGCGATGCGCTTGTTGCCCTTGCTTTTCCTGAGATACACCCTGAATGTGCTGTGGTGGCCGACGATGTGGCCGCCGATGGGTGCTGTGGGGTCGCCGAAGAGGATGTCGGGGCGGCTCATGACTTGGTTGGTGACGATGACGGCGGCGTTGTAGGGGTCGGCTATCTTTCGCTGGAGGTCGTGGAGGTGGATGTTGAGTTTTTGTTGGCGGTTGGCGAGGGTGCCGCGTCCGACGTATTCGGCGCGGAAGTGGCTGGTGAGCGAGTCGACGACGATGAGGCGGGCCTTGTGCTCTTCCATCATGTCGGCTGCCTTTTCGACGAGGAGCATCTGGTGGTCGCTGTTGTAGGCGCGTGCTATCTGGATGCGGCTGAGGACGTCGTCTGGGTCGAGGTCGTAGCCCTTGGCGATGTCTTGGATGCGCTCGGGACGGAAGGTGTTTTCTGTGTCGATGTAGATGGCGCCGCCGTCGAGGCCGCCCTGTTCGACGGGGAGTTGAATGCTGACGGCTACCTGGTGTGCTATCTGGGTCTTTCCGGAGCCGAATTGTCCGAAGAGCTCGGTGATGGCTTGGGTCTCGATGCCGCCGCCGAGGAGGGCGTTGAGCTCGGAGCTCTTGGTGGTGATCTTGCCGACCAGTTTTCGTTTCTCGAGGACTTCGATGCCTGATTCGAAGCCTTTCGTGAGGCCTTCTTTGGCCTTCTCCTTTGCTGCTTCTATCATCTTCTCGGCGGCCGCGTTGCCGATGCCGAGGTCTTGGAGTTGGCCGATGGTGGCGGTGGCGATGCCTTCGAGGTTGCCGATGCCTGCTTCTTTGAGCTTTTCTGCTGTGGTAGGGCCGACGCCGGGGAGGTCTTCTATGTCCATTGGGGGTTCACCTGCATTCTTTATAGTTTTCTATATATGCCCTACGCCTATAAAAACACACGTACACAATTGACAGGCAAGCTATAAATAACCACCGCACCCATCAGACAAGTAGGCTCAATCGACGAGCTCCCGCATCTTCCCGATTATCTTGTCGCCGCCCACGAGCGAATTCTCCAGGACGTCGATGATGGTCGCAGCCGACGCAATCTCTATCCTACCATCGTACTTCTTCTCCAGGAGGACGTCCTTCTCGTTGCTCTTGGGAATGATGACCTTCTTCAAGCCCGCCTCGATGGCCGCCTCTATCTTCTGGGTGACCCCGCCGACGGGCAACACCTCGCCCCTGACGGTGAGCGACCCGGTCATCGCGACATCCTGGCGGACGGGGACTCCTTCGATGGCGCTGATGACTGCGACGGCAACAGACACGGATGCCGAGTCTCCCTCGACCCCCTCATAGGTCTGCAGGAACTGGATGTGGATGTCGTGGGTGGAGATGTTGGTGCCGCTTATCTTCTTGATGAGCGCCGAGACGTTGGTGACGGCCTCCTTGGCGATGTCGCCGAGCTTGCCCGTCGCCACGATGGAGCCGCTCTTCTGCCGCTGGGCGGGCGCCACCTCCGCGACGATGGGCAGCACCGTGCCGCCCTCCCCGTAGATGGCCATGCCATTGACGCGGCCCACCTTCTTACCCTCGGTGATGAGGATGTTGTATTCCTTCTTGCGGTCGCGATAGATGTCGCCGACCTGCTGCTCGAGGGTGCGGGCAGACTTCTTGCCCGCGAGCACGTCGGCGCGCGACACGTACTTGTGGCTCTTCTCGTTGGCGATGTCGCCTGCGGCGCGGATAAGGCCGCCGAGCTCTCGGAACTTGAGCGTGAACTTGTTGCGCATCCCCGCCTTCCTTTTGGCTTCGCGGATGATCTCCTCGACGGCCTCGGATTTGAAGTGCGGTATCTTGGCGTCCTTGTGGACCTCCTGGGCGACGAACTGGACGAGCTTCTTTCTCGCGGCATCGCTGTCTTCGATGACGTCCTTCATGTAGATCTCGTAGCCGTAGCCCCTGATGCGGCTTCGGAGCGCAGGATGCATGTGCTCGACGTCGGAAAGGTTGCCGGACGCCACGAGGATGAAATCGCAGGGGACGGGATCGGTGATGACCATGGCCCCCGAGCTCATCTCCGAGCGCCCCGTGATGGACAGCTGCTTCTCCTGCAGCGCGGTGAGGAGGTCCTGCTGGCTCTTGCCGAGCGTGCCGACCTCGTCGATGAAGAGGACGCCCTTGTTGGCCTTGTGAATAAGACCTGCCACGACACGGACGTGGGCGGGCGTCCCCAAGCCGCCCGACTGCAGGGGGTCGTGCTTGACGTCGCCGAGCAAGGCGCCGGCGTGGGCGCCGGTGCCGTCGTGGAAGGGAGCCTCCTCGCGGTCGCCGTTGTCGACGAGGATGCGCGGCGACTCGGTCTTGCGGCTGCCCATCATGACCGAGCGGATGTTGACGCCGAATAAAAGCATCATGATGATGCCGAAGGCCATCCAGGCGGCGATGACGATGCCGTCGGTGATGACGCCCTGCACGTACATGAGCAGTGGCAAAAACAGGAAGAGCAACAGGTAGAGGAAGAGCTTGTTGCCGGGTTGCGGCTGCCCCTTGGTGTCCTCCTTGGCGCGCTCGACCTTGAGGAGTTTTCGGGCCTCGCCTGCGGCGACGACCTTGATGATGGGGTTGTTCTCATCCTCATGGTTTGGGAAGGCGAGGACGTCGACGAGCGATTCGGCGGGCAGGAGCTCGGCCATAGCCTTGGCGAGCATGCTCTTTCCGGTGCCGGGCTCGCCGATGAGGAGGATGTTTCTGCGCTGCTTGGCGGCCTTGCGGATGGTGTCGACGGCCTTGTCCTGGCCGACGACCTGGTCGATGAGATTTTGGGGCACGACTATCTGGTCGGTGGACTGGAAGGCGTCCCACTTCTTCATGTCGTCGACGTCGATGGTCGCTTTCTTGTGTTCGTGCTTTGGCCGTTTGGACTGCTTCTTTTCCTCGTCGACTCGGGGACTATAGGCCGGGTCCTCGACGACGATGACGTCGGATGATTCGTCAGCGGGGTCTTCTTCTTTCATAGCACGTCTCGTAGGATAACCATTTCTTCTTAAAGTATTAAAAGAGGGAACGAGAATACCTGTAAGGCGCATGAAATTACCGAAGATTCCCGTCCCCTCGTTTCTCAAGCGGGGGGGTGGCGAAAAGAAAACGAACGTCATCTATTACTTTTCCGCGACCGGTAACTCGCTTGCCGTCGCCCGCGGACTTGTAACGGAATTGGGGGAAGAGGATACAGAACTCATCGCCGTCAAGGATGCCGTCAAGCAAGAGGCCATCGAAACCGACGCAGCGGTCGTCGGCATCGTCTATCCCGTCTACGACAGGGGGCAGCCGCTCATCGTCTGCGACTTCGTCGGAAAGCTCGCAGTCAGGGAAGACGCCCACGTCTACGCCGTCGCCACCTACGGCGGCATGCCGGGCGCCGCCCTCCGGCAGACACGCGACGAGCTCGCCGCCCGGGACATCGAGCTCGCCGGCGGCTGGGGGGTTCGCATGCCCGGCAACTTCGTCCCCCTCTACAACCCCCCGGGACCCGACAAAGCCAGAAAAATGTGCGAGAAAGCCGCTCTCAAGGTCCGGGAGATAGGCTCGAAGATACGCAACCGCGTTCGCGAGGATCCTGAAGCGAGCTTCTTCCTCGTCAACTGGGTCTTTTCCGGCATACTCCACAAGAGATTCATCCGGAACTTCCGTGAAGCCGACAAGAACTTCTGGGTCGACGATAACTGCATCCACTGCGGCAGCTGCGCCAACGTCTGCCCTGTCGCCAACATCGAGATGGTCCAGGGCGTCCCCGCCTGGAAGCACCGTTGCGAATTCTGCATGGCCTGCATCCACTGGTGCCCCACCGCCTCCATCCAATACGGCAAACGCACCAAAAAACGCCGCCGCTACCACCACCCCGACGCGACGGTAGGCGATTTTTTGGGCTAACCTTCCCGTATACGGCTTTATTATTTTTTATTGCATTTGGCAATTATTGTTATGTGGCTAAGCCTCCGTTGAATCCAGGGGAACGCATCCTCCTCAAATTCTATTTCGTCCCACAGGCAGGCGAGAGACAAGGGAAATCGGTCACGAGCTATCTTACCACCGAACGACTGTTAGCGATGACCGAACCGGAATGCTCCATCCCCCTA
>CAYUFO010000100.1:0-6823 GCA_964443985.1 uncultured archaeon
CGTACCTGGCCACCCACGACTCCTTGTTCCACGTCTCGTAGGTGCCCTGCACGCCGTCAACCGATTCGTCGTCGAAGGGTGCAAGCATCGCTGAAAGCCACTTCTTCTCCGGCCTGCAGTCGGCGTCAAGGAAGACCACAACATCGGAGTTGGCCTCCTTGGCGCCCCGGTTCCTCGCCACCGCCGGCCCCAGCTTCTCCTGGCATAGGAGGCGAACCTTGAGCGAGGGCTTCTCTTCGAAGGATCTCACAACATTGGAGGTGTCGTCGGTCGATGCATCGTCGACGATAACGATCTCTTTGGGGGGTATGGACTGTTGTTCCAGGGCTTTGAGCACATGAGGAAGCGTCTCGGCGCTATTGTATGCGGGAATTACTATCGAAGCGTTCATACAGTGCTACCTCTGCTTGGCTGTGTATTTGGATTCTCTTATAATATCCTGCGCTGAATGGGTATGTGATGGCTGACCAACCGCTGCCACAATCGAGCGTTCTACTGGCGGGCCTCATAGGGTGTATCCTCGCCGTCGTCATTCTTTCCCTAAATGCTGACGACTCCTTCGGCGTCTTTGACGTCTTCGGCTTGTCGGTTGCCTTTTTTCTGTTTCTTGGTGCCATTCTCTACGGGCCCTTTTCCGCGCGCCACCGCCTGCTCTACCTGTTGCTCGTCGCCCTTCTTTTGCGCCTTGTCAGCTTCGGCTACAACGACGTCGTCCACGCCGACCTCATCGGCTACGCCCTCAGCGTCGAAAACGTTTGGGAGCACGGTCACTGGTGGACCGAGGGATGGATCGTTGCTCCTGCCCCGGATGCGGTGACCGGCACAGGCTATCTCCAACCCAAAGGGGCGATTGGCGCCTACGTCCTGCCAATCATCCTCTATCCCCTCACCGGTGACGGGTTTCTCGCATTCAAATTCTCCTCGCTCTTTTCCGGTCTCGTTCTTCTCGTCCTCCTCTATCTTCTTGCTCGTCGAGCCCTTACCGTTCGCGCCTCAGAATACCTGTTCGCCCTCGTCGTCGTTTCATTGCCATTCATCGACTACGCAGCCAACGGCTCTCCCTATAGCTTCACGCTCTCCGTCATCCTCGCCTACCTGCTCCTTTTGACGTACCGGCTCTCTCTCCTGCAAGCGACCCTCTTCGGCCTCTTTGTCGGCATCGCCCCCTTTTTCCATTATTTTCTCATACTCGTCCCCATTTCGTTCGCGCTTGTCTGGATGGGTTCATCCGAAATACGAAGCAGATTTGCCGCCGCGCATTGGCATCTCGCTGGTGGCGTCCTCCTCGGCATCCTCCTCACCGTGTCCCTGACGGCTTTTGCCACCACGACGCCCGATGCCGTATCCTCTCTTGTCACCGTGCAATTGCCCGTCATGCTCTCCTCATCCAACGTCTACGCCCACCAGGGCAGCCAGGCAAGTTTTACCGAAACCCAGCTCTCATTGTTCAGTGATACCCTGAGTGGCATTCGCATACTCGTTGCCGTCATCCCACTTGCGGCCCTCCCCTTTCTCGTCTACGGCGCCGTGACGCTTCGGCCGTTTCGTGGACCACGCAAGGGCGCTCTCTCCCTCATACGCATAGGCATCCTTTCACTGTTCATCCCCTACTTTCTCTTCTTCTTTTGGTGGACAGGCTCAGGCGACCGCCTGCGCTACCTGCTGCCGCTCCTACTCATCGCCTACGCCATCATCGCTTACCGTTTCTCTACTCTCCCCCGCGCCCTCACCGCCGCCTTATTCTTTTTTTTGCTGAATGCTGCAGTCTCGGGCCTCATGATGCCGCCCCACATCTACTACTACGGGCCCTTTGAACCGCACTATCTCGAGGGATATGCGGTCGTCGAAGATGCCGCTTCCTATCTATCGCTTCATCCACCTGGCACTATCCTCTCCCTCACGCGAAAGGCCGACGGGGGGGCGCTTCTTTTTTACGAGACTCGATACCCCTTCCTGCAAGCACATCACCACGTCGAAATCGGCAACAAGAACTTCTACGGTGGCGAAGGTGTCGACCCAGCCATCACCTCCCAACTGGCCACCGACTTCAACGTATCCTACATCTTTGCCGACGACGGCCAGAACCACCTCATATCCGATGGCTATGAACTCGCGTTTCGGCGCGGCGACTTCCGGCTCTACCGAAAACGATGAACGTATTGTGCCTGTCCTATGAGTATCCGCCGATTGGGGGTGGGGGTTCGACGACGATTCATGAGGTCAACCGGCGACTCACCAACGACGTTGACCTCGAGGTCTTGACGACGGGTTTTCGCGGCGCTCCCGCCTATGAGGTCCTTGACGGCGTCCCGGTCAGCCGGCTTTCTGCCGGGCGGGCCGACCGGTTCGTGGCGTCGTTTGCCTCTATGGCTGCCTATGCGCTTTCTGCGACCGTCAACGGCATCGGCCGGGCGCGGGCCGCCGACCTCCTCCACTGCTACTTCGTGTTGCCGACGGGCATCCCCGCCTATCATCTTGCCAACTTCAGCGGTAAGCCCCTCGTCGTCACCGTCTTCGGCGGCGACCTCTACGACCCCACGAAATACACGCACGTCCGCCGGCTCCTCAACAGCACATTGTCTCGGCGAATCCTGCGGCGCGCCGACGCCGTCACGACCATCAGCCGCGATTTACAGGACCGCATCCGGGATGTCGCGGGCATCGAGGCCGAGCTCATCCACTGCGGCGTCGACACCGACGCCATCACGCCCCCCAAAAAGAAGGCAGACAGGGAAACCCTCAAAGAGAAACTCCGCCTCGACCCCGCAAAGACCCACGTCCTCTCCGTCGGCCGCCTCATCGCGCGCAAGAACTATCCCCTGCTCATCGAGGCCTTCGCCGCAATCGCCGCCGAGCACCCCGACGCCGACCTCGTCATCGTGGGCGAGGGACCCCAGCACGCCGCCCTCACCGCGCTCGCAGCGAAGCTGGGCGTCGCCGACCGCGTCCACCTCGCAGGCTTCGTCGACGCCGACACCCTCGTCGACCTCTACCGGGCGGCCGACGTCTTCGCCATGGCGAGCCTGCACGAGGGCCAGTGCTGCACCATCCTTGAGGCCATGGCGGCAGGCGCCCCCGTCGTCGCCACCGACGCGGGCGGCATCCCCGACTCAGTCGTCGCCGAAGAAACCGGCTTGCTCGTCCCCCCCGGCAACACGAAAGCATTCGCTGCCGCCCTCGCCGCTCTCCTCGCCGATGCCAAGAAACGGAAAAAGATGGGTCGGGCGAGCAGGGAACGCACCGTCGACGTCTTCGACTGGCAGCGCATCGCCGGCCAGACGAAGATTCTCTACGAACGCCTCGTCTATAGTCGATGACATACGCTTCAGAGATTGCGTAAGAACGTATGTCATCGAATATATCGGATGACATACCATCGCAACCTTCTCTGTCATCCGCTATAGGGCGCCACCGCCTCGCGGACGGCCTCGGCAACAGCGGTTATCTCTTCCCCGCTCAACCCCGGATACACGGGCAAATCGAAGACCTCGCGGGCCGCCTGCTCTGCATGAGGGCACTCGCCCCCGTAGCCGAGCTCGCGGGCGAGTGCCGGATTCTCGTGGACGACGTAGGGGAACCAGACGCCCACGTCGACGCCGGAGTCAAAAAGCGATTCCACGACGACGTGGCGGCTTACGGCCGGGCACCGGACCGTGTAGCGGCAGAAGCTGTGGCGCACGCCTTCGGATTCCCGGGGCAAGACGAGGCCCTCGATGTCGGAGAGGAGCCGCGTATACTGCTCTGCGTTCCGCCGCCTGGCGGCAACGATATCGTCAAGCCGGCCGAGCTGGCTGAGCCCCAGCCGCGCCTGCCAGGCCGCAGGCCGCTGCCCGTAGACGGCAGGCAGCGTGAACCCGCTCTTCTCCCCGGGTGAAATGCCGCCCGGCCCCAATGACGGCATATAGCGCCGTCCCCGCGTCACGGCCTCGTAGAGGGCCTTGTAGCCGAGCCGGTGCTGCAGCCCCACGCCCGCCGTCCCCCGGGCGATGCTCGCCAGTTGCTGCGTGCGCGAAGGCGATGCGAGCCCGTCCCTGAGCCTGCGGACGTGGTCTGCGAGCGCCCCGTCGTTCATCGTCACCATGCCGCCGTCGACCGTCGAAAAGCTCTTGAAGAGGTCGAAGCTGAAGAACCCCACGTCGCCGAGGCCTCCCGCCTTCGCGCCCCCGATGTCGGCGCCGAGCGCCTGGGCTGCATCCTCGATGACGACAAGACCGTTTTTTTCGGCCACGTCCCCGACGGCGTCCATGTCGCAGGGCAGCCCATAGAGGTGGGTGGGGATGACGGCCCGCGTCTTATCCGTTATCTTTTTTTTCAATCTCTCGACGTCGAGGTCGTAGTCCATTACGCCGATGTCGATGAACCGATTGGCGCCCCCCACGTAATGCACCGTGTTGGGGACGACCAGGCAGTTGAAGGCGGGCACCGCCACCTCATGCCCCGCCAAACCCAGCGCCTGCAAGACGAGATACAGGCCGACGCGCCCCTTGGACACGAACACGGCATGGTCGACGCCCACATACCGGGCGAAGCGCTCCTCAAAGCGTTCGATAGCGTCACCCGCACCGCCGGGGACAAGCGATTCCGCCAATTCAGCCGCGCTAAACGACGGCAGGTGCCGCGGCGTCAAAAAAAACATCGATACACCATTACCCCTCCCCGGATAATATATACCTACTCCGTCACATAACTCGATGATGCCCCCGCGAAAAGGAAGAGAATCTCTATCAATAGTCGAATGCACGGATGCTTCCCGCTGGGGCGCGTTCACCTCCACCATCCCCTACGCCCAAGCCTATCATTGTTGGACGTGGCGTGAATTATTGAAAAAATCGTTTCCCCGCCTCACCCCGCACTACGTATTCATCGAAGACCGAGGCGGACCAATCGCTGCCCTCCCCCTCTTCATCTTCACGCCAGCTCCCTACTTCTCATCGCTTTGGTCGAGCATCTTTCACATGTATGGGGGACCCCTCATAACGCCAAGCAGTGCAACAAAGACACAGGAAGTCATAGACTCTATCGACGACTACCTCACCACCACCGCCACGAAGAGTAACGCCTATCTTACCGCCCTCACCCCATCTCCCCTGATACCAGACGGCGTCAAAACAGCCATCCTCTCCCATGGCTTCACTGTTGCCAGACGTCGCGTCACCCACCTCCTCAACACCGACCGCCTATTCGACGACGTCTGGAAGGGCTACCACAAACACACCAGAAACGCCGTCAGAAAAGCAGAGAAATCCGGCGTCACCGTCGACGCCATCACCAACCACAACGACCTCGAAACCTTCTACCACCTCTACTACCAAAGCATGCGCCGCATCCACGTCACCCCTAAGCCATTCCACCTCGTCGAGGCACTTTTCAAAAGCCGCCTCGCCCGGTTCACCTGCGCCTGCGTGAAAGGAAAGATGGTCGCAGGCCTCGTCGTCCTTCACTACAACGGCATCGCGTTTCCCTGGATCGTCGGCTCAGACACCCGCTACCACCACCTCCAAGTCAACAACGCCACCCACAACGAAGCCATCCGCTACGCCTGCGAAGGGGACTACCGCCTCTACAGCTTCGGAGAATCAGACCCCAAGAACACCGGCCTCACCCACTTCAAATCTGAATGGGGGACGTACTCCCTTGACTGCCCCACCTACGAGCGCATCATCGGACCAACGCGAAACCGCATTTGGAACACGATTGAACCCCTCATCCGCCGAATATATGCTGGCTATGAAGGATTCATCGAGAAACGATGACCCATAAACGATACCTCATCGCCGCCGCCATCAGCCTCGTCCTGCTCGTCATCCTGTTCACGTATGCCGACATAGACCTCCGTGAGGTCGTCACGCTTCTTTTGAAAACAGACCCACTCGCCCTCGCCGTCTGCTTCGTGCTCGTCGGCATCGGCTACTATCTACGAGCCATCCGCTTCGCGCTCCTCCTGCAGACCCCCATCGACACCACAACGCTCTTTCACGCAGTATCCATACAAAACCTCCTCGTCAACACGACACCCGCCCGCGTCGGCGACTTCTCCATCCTCTACCTTCTCAAAAAGAAACGAGACGTCCCCGCAGTCGAATCGGCCTCGGCGCTCGTCGTCGCCCGCCTGCTCGACTTCACCGCCATCATGGTCTACTTCGTCGCCGCCCTCTTCTTTCTCCCAAAGCTGCCCGACGTCGTCGAGGCAGCCCTCCCCCCCATCACCGCCTTCATCATCTGCGCCAACCTCGCCCTCCTCATCCTCGTCTTTCAAGGAAAGCGCGCCGTCGCGAAGCTGACGTCCATTCTCTCTTCTCTCGGATACGCCGACCAAAAAACACTGGCCTTCATCCTTGACAAGACCTCCACCGTCGCCGACGGCATAGCACAGCTACGCTCAAGACGACTCGCCGCGTATCTCTTCATCCTCAGCCTCGCCCAATGGGCAAGCATCCACGCCACATCCTACATCCTCATCACCGGCATGGGCTTCGCCATACCCCTCTCCATTATCATCGTCGCCGCCACGTTCTCCATGTTCTCCGCCTTCCTGCCCCTCCAAGGCCTCGCCGGCTTCGGCACCCTCGAAGGCGTCTGGGCCCTCGTCCTCATACCACTCGGCATCGGAAAAGACGACGCCATGCTCTCCGGCCTCAACTTCCACCTCATCTACCTCGCCTACCTGCTCATCTATGGTGCCCTCAGCATGTGGCAGCTGTCCCTTCACGGCATTCCCAAGCAACCCAAAGATATGGAAGACATCGCCGCGCATTCATCATGATCTCCTGGTTCTTTCGCTGGCTTCGCCAAACCTACCATACCACTCGATATCGCCATATCG
>CAYUFO010000101.1:0-6744 GCA_964443985.1 uncultured archaeon
CTCCAAGATGTGGTGCGCGGCCTTGAGGACCTGGATGTATCTCTCACCCAGATTCGTGGTGAGTTAGCTAGCATCTGTCAGGCAATTGAGAACTTGGACACCCTCTTTACCCCACTCATCGTGGAGGCAATCAACAATCGTTGGCCGCCGAGAAAATGAAAAACCCAGACAAGGATGCTTGGATGGAGAAGACCATCAACGACGCCCAACGGTTTTGTGAAGAATATTATGACAAGGGTATTGTCAAACACGAACGCAGATGGCTCCATGGGCGGCCGACAGACAGCTATGGTGTGCCAGAGTACCTCGTTGATGTTTTTGTCCGTGAAGGGAGCCCGCCTAAGGCCATTATTATGGCGTTTCGGTGTCGGAATACGGTGTGGTGTTTCACTTGGCACGGTGATCGGATAAAGACTTACAAGTATGGGCCAAGCCGCGAGGTAGAGATCTAAAATGACGTCGAAGAAATCCTCCCAAAAAAAGGATAGCGGTCGTCGTCGCCCGTCGAAGAAGCAGTCGAAGGTCAAACCTCGTCCCCATGGCAGGTGGCCGCCCGATGACTTCGGCCCCCGTTTCGAGTTGCCGATGAAGGGGTTTCGCCGTCAGGATCTTCGCGTCGGCGACCTCGTCTCGGTTGCTTGGTGTGATTTCGTCTTGTCGCAAACAGTCCCGGCTGAGGAACTCGCTGAGCGTGGTGTTAAGCATTTTCTCTCCAGTTGCGAGACGGTGGGCCGTGTCGTCGCCGTCGACCCTGACGTGGGCTTCTTGGTGGCTACGTCGACGCAGACGGGCGGCACCGCCGACACTGCTGTCGACGTGTTGAGCTTCCCCTTTTCCCCCCTTGGCGAGGTCGAGATCATTCGGAGGGGTGCGTCGAAAAAATGAGAGCTGTGGTCGTCGCAGTTCGCGATAATTGGGGGTTGGCGCGCGTTGGTGGGTCTGGCGAGATCGTCTTCATCCATGCTAGCGAGCTTTTGGTCCCGGAGCGGTTTGCCGCCGGTGACGTCGTCGAGTTTTCAGCTACGGCGTTGCCGATTCGTGGCGGCAGGCATCCAGTGGCCCGGGACGTCCTCGTCATCGAAAAATCGGAGGCGTTGCCGTGAGTTCTCTTTCCTCTTCGCATGCCTGCGTTGCCGTTACCCGGTTCGTGGAGTGTTATCTAATTCCCTCAAAAGAGGATCGGCGCGGCTGGATTGTGGATCCGAAGGCTTCCGACAAGGTCGAACATCTTCGAAAGGTTTTGGGCCTGTCGGAGTCAGAGTTTAATATTATTGTTATCAAGGCCAAGTGTCGTCGTCGAAGGTTTGGCTTTGCGGATGTCCTGAAGAACGATCCAGCGTATGTGCTCAGGGAATATGTGGAGTTTGTTGAGCAAAGTGAGCATGACCGAAAAGTCTTCGAGGAGACATCGAAGCTGACGGGCGTGGCTCGTGAGAGTCAGCCGGTGAAGGTGAAGCGCATCCGTGGTTGTCAGCAGGCTGTTGTCAGATTGTTGCAGAAACACAATATCTATTCGCCGAGGGAGGCTTTAACCATCTATCACATCAAGAAAAGCTTGGGTCTCGCCGACATCAAGCGCGCGCAGCGTGCCGTCTTCGATCTCTATGATAAACGGATTCTCAATCGCACGAAGACGAAGACAACGCATGCATATTACCTTGCTGATTCTCCGAGTGAAAAGCCGAGTGAAAGTAGTGGCGTTTCCACTGATTAACGAGTCGTCTTTTTGTGGTGGCGTGGTGGCGGACAAACTTATTAGTTTACATGTCCAGCCCTGCCGAGGATTTGTTTGGATAGTAGGTTGGGTTTTTTGGTGTCTTTAGGGCGTTACTATTCCACCATTTCGTGTCACCATTTGCCACTAAGAAAAAACCACCAGTATTGCTCACCAGCATTATTCGACTAAAAAGTCGATGTTGTATCCTTCCCCATCTGGTCGCCCTCGGATCTTCGTATGTCCGTTTCTCAGCGTGATGTGTCTGCTATCGTTGACGGCTTCGACGAGGCGGGTGAAGTTCTCCCAGAGCATTGTGAAGGTCTTGCAGCTCGTCACCACGAAGCCGTCAGCTTGGCAGTCGGCCTCGACGTCGTAGCTGCAGACGACTTCGTGGGTTTCGGGATCGAACTCGAAGAGTAGGAACTCTCCGCGGTCCGGCTCGCGGACTTCCAAGCATTGGACGTACTCGAGGAAGTCTTTTTCCATCCAGAATGGGAGGCTAAAAGATTCCATCCAAGCTCTCCTTTTTGAAGCTCGTGTCCAGGTGGGTGTAGATGGTTGTGGTGGTGATGTTTTCGTGGCCGGCAATTTCTTGGACTAATTGGAGGTTGTTGGTTTTTTTGAGGATGTGGGTGAGGCATCCGTGGCGGAAGGTGTGGGGATGCACGTTCTTTTTGATACCAGCTATTTTGGTGTATTGGCGCACGATCTTCCAGACGCCCTGGACGGTCATCCTATTACGCTGTTTGGATTGGATGAAGTATTTGCCTCTTTTTTTTCTGCTGCCCCTGTAGCTCCTGATTAGGGGGATGGTGTCCTCCTGGAGGGGGATGACGCGCTTCTCGTATCCTCGGCCGCTTTTCCGTTTCTTTTTGCTCGTGACGCGGATCACGCCCTCGTCGAGGTCGATGTCTGTGTCTTGGAGTTCGACGAGTTCGCCGACGCGGACGCCGGTCTCCCAGAGTAGCCGGATGATGAGGTAGTGTTTGGGGTTCTTGGCTTTGTCGAGGATTTTCTTGACTTCTTCTTCGGTGACGTACTCGGGTAGTTTGCGCATTTTTGGCGTAAGTTGAATTTCTATTGTATAAAGTAAACAATCTCACTCGGGGAGTCTCTCCAGGAGAGTCGGGACGGTGTAAACCACCCGTATTTTGTTTAACTTCACGTAATACTTGAACAAACCAGTATAAATACTCATCGGTCGCCGAACGGAAACGCTACACTGCGCCACATTCAGACCTTCTATTCCTGCGCGATTGGAAAAGTGACCCTTCAAGGCAGGGTTTGACGGTCAAATAGGCTCTTCTAGTGGGGGATTCGAGAAGGGAACCTTTTTTGTCGTGGCTGACGCCGGCTATCTTGGCGAGTTCCTTCCTCGTACGAAGTGGTTTTGCAGAATTCTGCCGACCCACTTCATTAGAATTACCCCCTGCTCGTTGGTTTTCTTTGGCTTGTGCGGCGAGTAGGGGTTCGAGCCGTAGGGCGAGTTCCTTCCCCGTATCAATCGGCTTCAAGTTGTCAGAATTCTGTTGACTTGCCCTGGAAGAACACGGACAACTTGTTTCTGGAATGGGGGGCGGCATCCTGCGAATATCGAAGCTGAACTAAGTTTATTTAGATGTGGTGCAAACTCCATATGTGCCTTCAAAATCAAAAGGGCGATATAGATATCGAAGTAAAAGATATGCTACAAATGGAGGAAAGAGTATGGTTAAGTTCTTGCTTACTGCGGACTGGCAGATAGGAATGGAAGCATCATCACTTGGGGAAAAGGCTGAGCGTGTGAGAAACGCAAGGCTGGACACCATAGAGCACATAGTCCAGATCGCAAACGAAAAAGAAGTTGACTTTATTGTGGTTGCGGGTGATGCCTTCGAGGGAAATGATATCCCCCACCCCCTCATTCATAAAATACACCAAGCACTGGAGAAGCTGGAGGAGATACCAGTATATTTTCTGCCGGGGAACCATGATTATCTTGGCCCCGCGTCGGTGTACAGAAACCACATATGGGACGATAACAAGGATAAATTCATAGTCCTAACAGAACGGGAACCGATGGAAATGGAATCCTGCGTTCTATATCCCTGCCCGATATACCGCCCAACCTCCCCCGAGGATCCCACCGGCTGGATAGAAGCGGAGAAGACAAAGAAAACCCGCATAGGAATAGCACACGGCTCGCTAGGAATAATTCATGCCGACACGCTGGACTACCCAATCGACTCCAAAAGGGCAGAGAGCGCAGGACTGGACTTTCTATGCCTAGGCCACTGGCACTCATACCTGCCAAATGGAAATAAAACTCTCTACCCAGGGACGCCGGAGACAACATCCTTCAAGGAGAAAGACTCCGGGTATGTGGCCATAATAGAAGTCGAAAAGGGACAGATTCCCCAAATAGACAAAATCCCCACTGGAACGTTGACCTGGACCTCAATTGAAAGGGATATAAACTCCACCGCCGACCTCAACCTCCTAAAAGGAGAGCTAAGGGGGACGGAAGACGCAAAGCGAACCCTGCTTCGACTAAAGCTAACCGGAATGGCGCCCCCCGAAATGTTCGACTTGCTGGACGACCTGAGGATTGACCTTGAGGAACGATACCTCTATTCAAACGTAGACATGGACGGGATGGCAATAGATGAAATGAGCACCGACGTCCTCGACCTCGCGCCGCCGGGCCCAATCAGGGACACGGTAGAAGAACTGATTAAAGAGGCAAAGTTGAACCCGGCCGCCAAATCAGCCGTCCGGAGCTTTGTTAGAATCTCCAAAGAGGTGGGCCAATGATGCTGAAATCAATAACTGTATCCCGGTGGGGGTCGTTCACAGAGCCCGTAAGAGTCGATAGCTTCGCGGACGGCATAAATCTGCTGGAGGCCCCGAACGAGGCCGGGAAATCAACACTGCTGGAAGCCCTGAGAATGGCGTTCTTCGACAAGCACAACCTGGCCGGCAGGGAGATACAGGAAATCGTCCCTTGGGGGAAAAGATTGTCGCCAAGGGTGGAAGTGGAGTTCTCGTCAAACGGCCGCGAATACAAAATTGTCAAGCAATTCGTTGAAGAGCAGCTTTCACAGCTGTACATAGACGGAGAACTCAACTCGGAGGGCCCCGCAGCCGACGAGGCGATACTGGAAGTCGCCGGCGGAACATCGCCAGGAAGGGGGCTCTCGAAGACCGCCCACCTGGGCCTTGCGGGCATACTCTGGGCTCCGCACGGCGGCGTGCATCTGACGGACAAGCCGGAATGGAACGAAAAGGTCCTGGAGGGGCTCGCCACACCCTCATCTGTAATCCAAGGGAGTAAGGAAAGGGACTTCCAGAACAGACTAGACTCCTTGCGGGATGAGTACCTGACGCCCACGGGCCGCATCAAATCCACGTCTCCGATAAATCAGATAAGAGGGGATCTGGATACGCTCAACGCAGATATTGCCGAGGTATTCGAAACTACCCAGAGGCTCGAAGCATACTCGCAAAAGGTCCAGAAAGACATCGAAAGCCAGGGGATAATCGAGGGAGAATTGACCGATCTCGAAGAGAGACTTTCGGAAACCAGAGACAAAATAGACGAGGCATCCGAAGGCATCCAGGCACTGCAGAAACAGGAGAGCGAAGTCGAAAAACTTGCGCGAGAGGGCAAAGCACTCAAGGAGAAGATAGAGCGATTCGAAACGCTCAAAGTCGAGATAAGCTCGATGAGCAAAAGGAGAGAAGAGGTAGCGGAAGACTTGTCAGGCAAGAAAATCGAAATAAAACCCATTGAAAAGAAAAGGTTGGCGCTTAGCGATGAGCTACGCTCACTGAAGGCTCAAGAGAAGGAAAAGAGCGCTGACATTGAAAAGGCAGACGTTCTGGAAAAACTGAGGGAGAAGGAGGAGCTCAGGGAAATCGAGGAAACTATTGGGGAAGCAGAGGAAATCACGAAAAAAATCGAAGAGTTAAGGAAGGATATAGAAAGGCTGAACGCCCCCGACGAGGAAAGTTTCGAGGATATAAAGGGTCTGCGCAAGCAGATAGCGGCCCTGGAATTGAAACTGGAATCATCAGGCCTGAGGCTGGAGCTAAAGCCGAAGAAGTCAGTCAAGGGTAATATCGCCCTAGACGGAAAAGAGGAGAAATTCCAGGCCACCCTCAAGAAGCCAGGGGAATGGGTCGCCGTGCGGACCGTTGAACTGGACATGGCAGGTGTCGGGACCCTGAACGTCGCCTCTGGGGCGGAGGAACAGGAAGTGTTGGAGGAAGAGCTTACAGGCGCGCGAATACAGGCGGAGAAGCATCCCTTGGCCAGCCTCTCCAATGCGGAGCTCGACAATCTGATTATCAGGGAACGGGCCATAGAGAAAGAGATTTCCACGCTCCAGGCCGAATACAAGGGAAAGCTGGGAAGGAGCCCGAAAGCGATGTTCAAGAAAGCCGCTAAGCTAAAAAAAGAGGTTCAGCAGCTGAGGAAGAAAACGGGCAAGGCGAAGGGGAAATCGAACCTTTCCCAGCTGAAGAGGGAGCTTGAAAAGATAAAGTCCGACCAGGAAAAAGTAGAAGACGACCTCTCGGAATTCACCAAGAGCCTGGAGGAAATCAGAGAGACGATAAACACCCTCAACCTAGAACTGACGAAAATCAATACAGACATAAAGAACCGCAGGGGGGAGATGGACCGGCTGAACGAGGATGGTCTCACACCGCAGCAACGGGAGAGGGCTCTGAAGGGTGTCCTGTCCAAGCTGGAGAAGGAGCAGAGGAAACTAGACGGCCTGAAAGAACAATACGGCGACCTGCCGGAGAAATTGAAGAAGAATGTCGTGCGGTTCGAGAAGGCGAAGGCAGAGTGCAGGAAGAAGCTCGACGACTGTAAGCAAGCCGTCTTTACCACAAAGGGGGAAATAGCGCATCTGCAGGAAGTTGCAGACCATGTGAAGCTCGCTAGGCTGAAAGAAAAAAGGTCAAGCATAGAGGCCCAGTTGAAAGAAAAGGAGGCATATCTCGAAGGACTGAAGCTGTTGGACGAGCGCATCCAGATG
>CAYUFO010000102.1:0-2635 GCA_964443985.1 uncultured archaeon
AAACGATGCGTCGCCGTTTTCGAAGTACGTGTTGGTCATCCGCACGATGGGGGGGTCGCCTGCACCCTGGGCGCGGGCGTTGCCGGTGGGAGCCATATCGAGCGCGGCAGCGGATTCCCGCGATTGCATGAAGCCTTTTAGGATGCCGTCTTCGACGAGAACGTTCTTTTTTCCGGGAACGCCTTCGTCGTCATACCAGACGCGGCCGTACCCTTCTGCGGTGCCGTCGTCGACGATGGAGACGCGTGAGGCGGCGATGGTTTCTCCGATGCGCCCTGCGAGGATGCTCTGACCCTCGGTGACGGCGTCGGCTTCCGCCATGTGGCCGAAGGCCTCGTGCAGGAAGACGGCGGCGAGCTCGGGGTCCATGACGACGGGCATCGTCCCCGAGGGACAGGTTATTCCTCCCAGGAGGGCGACGGCCTTGGCCGCGGCGTCGGCGGCGATGGCGGGGTCGTGGCGCATGGCTTCAAACGACGTCGAGCGCTGGTAGGCCTCCTGGAGGGTGGCGCCTTGTTTGGCGACGGCGATGGCGACGAGGAAGCTGCGGAAGTAGCGTTGCGTGATGCGGGATCCCTCGCTGCTGTGAAACGATTTCTCGATGGCGGCGTTGGCGAGCATCGTCTGGGTGGAGACGACCTCGTCGCGTTTCGCGTGTGCCTCGCAGGCGAGGGCAAGGTTGGTGGCCTCCTCGACCGCGGGCATCTCGGCGGGAAATGATAGCTTCTCTTCGACGACGTCGACGGGGGCGAGAAAGGGGTCGCGGGTTTTGGGCGCGTCTCGCGCCAGCGCCTTTGCCGCCCTCAGGGCGTCCTCGGCGGCTGCGAGCGCCTTGCCCGCATCGGACTCGACGGCGAACCCCCACTGGCCCGCAACGAGGACGCGGACGCCGACGCCCCCGTAGACGCCCGCGTCCACGGACTCCACCGTCCCGTCCTTTGCCACGACCTTCTGCGACTCGCTTGCGATGTGGCGGACGTCGACGTAGTCGGCCGGCAAAGAGAGAATCCTGTCAAGGTCGCGCATGAAGAGGAGATTAGGTGGCTAGGTTAAAAGAGGGGACGTATATAAGGGAGGAGGGCTATTGTTGTTCGATTGTAGCATGACCCGGGAGTCTGATTCGTTGTTTGGGGCGTTGTTCGCCTTGGAGGAGGTGCGGGAGGTCCTTCGTGAGACGGCACCGAATCATGCTCTATCTGCAGAGCAGAAGGAGCGTGTCACCGAGGCCCTCGAAAAAGTCAAGAAGGCTGTCGCTGCCTTGGAGGAGTGGTCGCGGTGAAGGTCGAAGGCGGCCTGGACGCCCGCGAGGTAGAAGAGGATTACATCAACGTCAATCCCCTGCAGACGGGGGGGCGGGCGACGCTCGCGGCCAGGAGGGCCATCGCCGCCTACATCGACGGCTACTCGGTCTGCGACTGGTGCAAGGGCGCCTTGCCCATCACCGACAAGCCCTCCATCCAGTCGACGCTCGAGGAGGTATCCGAATTTTTGGGCATGGACACGACGCTTCCCACCAATGGCTGCCGGGAGGCCAAGCAGGCCGTCATGGCGGCGCTCTGCGAGAAGGGCGACGCCATAGTCGTCGATGGCAACAGGCACTACAGCACGTACGTGGCCGCGGAATCGCTCGGCTTGAAGGTCTACGAGGTGCCCTCGTCGGGGCATCCCGAATTCCTCGTCAAGCCCGGAGATTACGCGGGTGTCATCGAGGAGGTCAAAAAGGAGACGGGCAATCTGCCGAAGATGGCTGTCCTCACGCACGTCGACGGCAGCTACGGCAACGTCGTCGACGCCGAGGCGACCGCCAAGGTCGTCCACGACTTTGAGGTGCCGTTGCTGCTCAACACGGCGTATTCGTCGGGGCGGATGCCCGTCGACGGCAAGGCGTCGGGCGTCGACTTCATCGCGGCGAGCTGCCACAAGAGCTGGGCGGTGGGCGGCGGCAACATGGGGCTGCTTTCGGTCTCTGCGGCCTGGGTCGAGGAGACGCTTCCCCACTCGGAGAAATACGAGGTGAAGCCCCTGCCCATCCTCGGCTGCTCAACGCGGGGGTCGGCGATGGTGGCCTTCATCGCGTCGTTCCCCCACGTCCGCGAGCGGGTCAAGCGCTGGGGCAAGGAGGTCGAGAACGCCAGATACGTCATGAAGAAGCTCGAGGGGATGGGCATCCATCAGGTCGGGAAGAAGCCCACCAACCACGACGTCAACTTCGTGGAATCCGACGTCCTCTACGACATCAGCCAGTCGCACAAGAAGAAGAACTTCTTCCTCTACCACGAGCTCAAGAAGCGGGGCGTCTTCGGCATCAAGGCGGGATTGACGAAGAACTTCAAGTTCAGCACGTACGGGAAATCCGACGAGCAGATAAAGATCATCGTCGACGCCTTCCAAGAGATCTCAAAACTCTGAACAAAGCGGGCACAACCCCCATTTTTGACAGGAATAGCCGTTTATTATGCTGTGTATCCGGGTATATAGTGAGAAGGCATGGCGACGCGGGTGAAACGGCATATTCGGACTCAGAGGCATCCGGGGCAGCAGGAGGATTTGAGCGCATCGCCCCCCCGTTTGCGGCAGGTACCAGATAGCATGCCCGACCCCATGGCTGATATGTCCCCGGACTATCCACGTATGG
>CAYUFO010000102.1:2645-6716 GCA_964443985.1 uncultured archaeon
GCAGTCGCTGCCGCGGTGATCGCGGTGTCTCTTGGCGTCGGCGTTGCGGGCGCGCAGGCAGCGGGTGGGGCGCCGCAAGACACGCATGCCTCGCTCGAGAAGGCTGACTCAGCGGGCCAAAAGCTGTTCCTCCCTGCGAATGCCGCCCACGAGCCGGCAATCATTGGCGTTGGCGGCGATTCCACCCCATCTCTTCTTTCCAAGGTGAAATCCTGGTTTGAGGACTTACCGCCCTCAGAAAGGAAAAAGGCATACGTCAAGGCGCTGAAATCCACCGATTTCCAGGCCGAGGTGGGAAAAGGCAATGGATACCGGCACGTCGCCCGCAGGGCCATACAGGCATACTTTAAGGGGTTACGGGCAGCTGATCCCGACTCGGCTCCGAATCCGACAAAAGAACAGCGAAGATTCATGGAGGATGCCCTCGGAGACTGGGCGCAAAAGCACGGCAAGGGGCGAGTCCTCCATGCCGGGGACACCGTGACGTTTCCCGGCAAAGAGATTCACAGCCGATGGATTCGCGCCAAAAAACAGGTCAACACAAGTGATTCCACGATAAAAACACCATCTCCTCGGGAGATGGTTGATTTCTCGGTCTCCGAGGAATCCCCTTCATTGATTGTCGCTGCCCCGAGAAGCATTGAGGAGATCCGACCAAAAGAGGTGCTCCGATTAACGGGAGGAGACAGCACGACATTCACTGCCTCAGTTGAAAAAGGAGAACCGAGCACCCTTTTGAAGATTCTCTTTGGATCGCTTTCGGCCGATAACACAGATGCCGCAACAAGCAATTTGAGGCCCAAAAGGGAGCCATTTGTCGGTGCAAAGATGTTTTTCGCGCCTGACCTGCATTTCACGGAAGCCCGGGCGGCCATGGCAGCGGTCGGGGAGGATGACTGGGGATTGTTCGATTCCGCTGCCGTGAGTTTCCGAAGGGAGACGGGGGGCTTAAGCGGACCACTGGGTGGGTTGACGGAGGACATATCACAAAAGATTCGGAGATTGGACGGGTTACAACATCCAGAGATTCGGGGAACGGAAGCGTTCAGGGGGACACAGTTCATCGCCCAGCAAAGCAATTGGCTTCCGTCTGATGATCCTTCAGCATCGTTTATTGCAGTGCCGGAAACCTACGAAACACTGGCAGATGCATTGGATAGCGCCTACTCAAGAGCCACTGGGAGACTCGGGGCGCAAAAGGTCCAAAACCTCGATGAAGTATTCAAGAACTTCGCGGGATGCCTCATCACCTGGGAGCGCTACAACAACCTCGCAGACACCTCGGCAGACGGGAAGGTGCGGGGAATCATGCAGCATCGCAGCGTGTTGGGGGAATATCAACGACGGTATCAAGGAAATGAAGAGACGGCGAAGAGGCTAGGTCTTCCTGATCCGAAAAACGCCACACGGGAGGGCATGGAAAAACTTGTTTCGGATTTGGAGCTCGCCAGGTCCCTTCGACAGCTGAAAAACATTTCCCAGCGCAACCGTCTGTGGGCGACGGTGGCCCGCGAGGCAGTCGAAAGGAATCGGGGGAAGATTCCTGATGGTCTGGTCGATGCCAGAAAAATCAATCCCGGAGCGAACAACCTGTTCATAAACGCGGCCCGGGGGAACGATATGGCGGCGAAGTTCGGAAGACGAGCGCTCAACGGGGAGTGGGGCGGACTCGGAGACGCCCAGGGAAACGTCTGCGCCGTGGGGAACACCGAGGTAGATGGAGACCGGATAACCGGAAAATTCATCCGGCTAATCGACCCGGACGGAACGACCCACTACGGCGTGCAACCGGATTTCTAGTGCTATTCAGCAGGCGGTGGTTTCCTCGTTGGTTAGCTCCCCAAGATAATTGTAAAAGAGGATTGTATACCCTGGGCCGAGAGGCCTTTCATGGTCGATGAAGACCTGCTGGAAGGGTTCTCCGGCGGAGTTATAGACGACTTCGGACTTCTCTTGGTTGAGGGTCCAATTGTCTAATCCGTGTTCAAGAGCATAGCTTTCCGCAAGCGCGTCAACATCCAGCTTGGTGATCATTGATTTCTGCAGGGAAAGCGTTGTAAGGTCTTTTTCAGCGGGAGGCGTGCAGTCGGAGATACCCACTCGACAGCTCATCTCGATAAGGGAATCAATTGGTCTTTCCTCTACGGAAGAGGATAGGGAGGAAACGGAGGAAACTCCCTGTGAACACCCAAGTAATGTCGGATCTCCAAGAAGATGTTGTGAATAGACGGTGTAGGTCCAGAGGTCTTTCTCGTAATCGCTAAAGCCACTATCAGGATTCCAGACCTCATCAAGGATGGTTCTTTTCCAGACCGTTGATTCTTCTCCGATGGGTAATCCAAACTCTGCCAGACTGTTGTATACGTTGGTAAGCAGATAAGGATTTCTATAACTGTGTGCAATCTCGACCGAACCATAGATGACGCCAACGTTGTGATGCATTAATTCCATCGCCATACTTTGATCGCCGGTCATGACAACATCGCTTGTGTCCTTGTAAAAGGCGCCGCCTCCGCACGAATCAATGAAGACGAGGGGGGTATTGAAACTGCCGAAGTTCTGGACAAAGGTGTGTCCATTCACCCGCATATAACAGGCATTTGGATTCACGTCTTCATGTTCGCAGTAGCCGCCAATGACGCGTCCGTTTCCATGCATGGCCCAAAATATATTTTTTGTCGCAGTAGCGTCGGCGTACATGTCATCTGATTCACAGGAGTATAGCCCACAACTGCCAGAGACTGCCTCAATGCAATGATTTTGGTTATTCAGCCCGCCGCACGCCCAATTCCAATTAGGGGAAGGAGTCGGTCCAAGGTAGGATAATGAAAGCTCGCTGGCATACCAGTCCTTGGTTTTATTCCCATGGTCCCCGTTGTCGATGTTCAAATAGAGATCGTCAAGATCAATCCCCCCCTCTTCGTGGATGTAAACGGCATTCTCAAGTTGGACATAAAGCTGGAAGGGGTCGGTTACATCGACGCCAAGAGGCATCCTGGCAATGACGTAATCTGGCCCCGTGGTGAAGTCGTCATCAAGATCAGTGTAGTACTCGTCTGAAGCGGCTTCGAATAGATTTCCGACATAATAAGGATCCTTGGTGGGAACCTGTGTATGGCCGCCCAGCAAAAGGACAAACTTTGGATTGCCGAGCTCTGAGCGCACCCGGGTAATCAAGGGCTTTACTGCGGCGGGATTGCTTAGGTCGGCCCCGATTTGGATATCGTCCGCGCCGAGGTCGAGATACATCGAGGGAAATCCATCATTCCCGGCCGCCCCCATATAGTGCTCCACGCCTTCATAGAACATGAAATTCGCATCCAATTGATTCTCATTGGATAAAACCAGTACCTCCACGTTCTGACTCTCAGTGTCTGGCATGCATCGGCCTGCATGGCAGATCCAGTCGTGGTTGATCTCCGTGCAGTCTAATTGGTCTTCAACGATCGAGCCTTGATCGTCGCAGTAATACTCGACAAGAATGGTGGAATCGGTACCGTTCAGGCACCGCTCGGCCTTTCCCGCCCTTATTTCTCCGCTGCTTTCCTCCCAGATCCATCCCCAGACCGCGGGCTCCCAGCCGCCGTCGCTGTCCATGCAGTAGCTGGGACAGATAGCGGTGGTGCCGGAGATGGCCGCATCATTATCTGAGATCGTTTCATGTTTAGCTGACAGTATTTCTTTTTCAGTTTTTGAGACCGAGTCATCGACATCCGAGGACGCCTGGAAAGGGCACATCGTCCCACAGTCCTGGACGGGTCCGCAGATGCCTTCGGTGCATACCCAGTCGGGATTGATGAGATCGCATCGTATGTTCTGATAGGTTGCCTGAACGTTCAATGGATCTGTGAAATCGCAGACCGCCTCCTTAACCTCAAGGGGCCTGCCGCATTCGTCTACCTGCCCGAACTCGTCACAGACGTCCAACACGAAATCCATCGAGAATTGCGTGGTATTCGCATATCCCCAGTTCTCGGGGTCCAGTCCGGCATCGCTGTCCGAGCAGCCGCCGAACAGGGTGGAATCCATGCATGCGCCGTTGTAACAGACGTAGTTTTCATCATTATATTC
>CAYUFO010000103.1:0-6579 GCA_964443985.1 uncultured archaeon
ATGCGTTTGGCAACAGCCAGCAGGACTTTATCGCGCGCTACAAGAGGATGAGGGGGTACAATGTCCTTCAGCCTTTTGGCACTGACGACAACGGCCTTCCAACCCAGCTTTATATTGAAAAGCTCAAAAAGGTCCGGGCAAGCAGGATGGAGAGGGGCGAGTTTGTCAGGCTTTGCCTCAAGACTCTTGAGGAGGAGCTCACTCCCGGGTTCACCCAGGACTGGAAGAACCTGGGGATAAGCTGCGATTTCGATGTCAGCTATACAACAATAAACAGGCACTGCAGGAGGATAAGCCAGAAGTCCTTTCTGGACCTGCATAGGATGGGCAGGGCATACAGGCAGGAGGCGCCTGCAATGTGGTGCCCAAAATGCGAGACTGCGATAAGCCAGGTTGAGCTGGAGGACCTCGCTCTTGAGACGGATTTTTGCGACATAGTCTTTGACTGTGAAGGCAGCGGGGCTGTCATTTCAACAACCCGGCCTGAGCTTTTGCCTGCATGCGTGGGGCTTTTTTTCCACCCTGATGACGAAAGGTACAAGGGCCTGCTTGGCAAACAGGCCAGGGTCCCGCTTTTCGGGTTCGCAGTCCCTGTCATGGCAGACGCGCGCGTCAGTCCCCAGAAGGGGACCGGGCTTGCGATGTGCTGCACCTTCGGCGACCAGACCGACATGGAGTGGCAGAAGGCCCACAGCCTCCCCATCCGCCAGGCCATCGACGCCGGCGGCCGCATGACGGAGTTGGCAGAACAGTTCAAGGGACTCAAAGTCGCAGCGGCCCGAAAGGAGATCGTCGCCGCACTCAAGGAGGCGGGACTCCATAGGAAGTCGGAACCCATCATCCACGCCGTCAACGTCCACGAACGCTGCGGCACCGAAATCGAATACCTGAAAAGCAAGCAGTGGTTCATCAGGTATCTCGACCTCAAGGACGAGATGCTCTCATGGGGGGAACAGCTCAACTGGTGTCCTGCCCACATGCGCCACCGCTACACGCACTGGGTCGAAGGGTTGCAGTGGGACTGGCTCATATCCCGCCAGCGCTACTTCGGCGTTCCCTTCCCCGTCTGGTACTGCGCCGAATGCGACGAAGTCCTCCTCGCAAAAAAGGAGGACCTCCCGGTCGACCCCCTCAAGGACACGCCACCAGTCGATACGTGCCCGAAGTGCGGGGCATCCGAGTTCAAACCCGAAGAAGACATCCTCGACACGTGGGCGACGTCGAGCCTGACGCCGCACCTGTGCTGCGAACTATTCCGCGACCACCCAATCTACGAAAAACTATACCCCATGAGCCTGCGGCCTCAAGCCCACGACATCATCACGTTCTGGCTTTTCAACACCGTCGTGAAAAGCCGGATGCACGACGGCCGAAACCCGTGGGCAGACGTCGTCATATCCGGCCACGCGCAGGACGCCAAGGGCCGAAAGATGAGCAAGAGCCGCGGCAACGTCGTCGAACCCCAGCTGATGATCGAGAAATACAGCGCAGACGCGCTTCGCTTCTGGGCGGCCTCAAGCAAGCTCGGAGAAGACCTCCCCTTCATGGAAAAGGAGCTCGTCACCGCCGAGAAATTCATCACCAAGCTGTGGAATGCGAGCAGGTTTTCCTTCATGCACCTTGAAGACTTCGACGGAAAAAAGCCCCAGAAACTCGAAGTCGTCGACAGCTGGCTCCTTGCCAAACTCAACCGCGTCATCGCCGACGCCACCGAGTCCTTCGAAGGCTACGAATACTTCAAGACCAAGGCCGGCGTCGAGAAGTTCTTCTGGCAGGTCTTCTGCGACAACTACCTCGAGATGATAAAGCACCGCATCTACAACCCCGACGTCTACGGCGAAGACGCTCGGAAAAGCGCGCAGTACACCCTCTACCAGGCGCTCCTGGCCATCCTCAAGCTCATGGCCCCCATCATGCCCTTCATCACCGAAGCAGTCTACCAGGGCCACTTCAGGGACAAGGAAGGCGAAAAGAGCGTCCACCTCGAATCCTGGCCCGAAGCCAGCGACATCGACGAAGAATCCGAAGCCGCAGGCGACCTCGCCGCCGCCGTCATCGCCGACATCCGCCGCCACAAGAGCAACCACCAGATAGGCCTCGGCAAACCCCTTGAAAAGGCCACCATCACCTGCGACACGAAAACCCTCGCGAACCTGAGAACCGTCGAAGCCGACATCAAAGGCACCGGCAAAATAAAGGAGCTCGTCCTCAGAGAAAAAAACGACGAAGGATACAGCCTCTCTTTCTAACCTCATGCCAGGCACACATTTATTGTCCTGTTCCCATTTTCTGCCATGCCTGAAAGCCGCTATGAGGGAAAGAAGTTTCTCGGAGAGCTGGAATTCCATTCGGGTAAGTCGGCAGCCACATTCACCGCCTGTATGCTCGTCGCGGCAGCCGCCGCATTTCTACCGGCCCATGGCGGCCTGTCAACCGAAGGCGTCTGGATGCTATTCATCCTCGTCTTCGCCGCGGGACTCTGGGTGACGGAAGCGATTCCCTCCTTTGCCGTGGCGCTCCTCATCATGGGGCTCGAAATACTCTTCCTCGGCACCGCAGACGTCATCGCAGACGAAGCGCCCTTTGACTGGACCATCTTCGTCGCCCCCTGGGCTGCCCCGACACTGTGGCTCTTCTTCGGCGGCTTCGTCATGGCGGAAGCGGCGCACGTCACCGGCATGGACCGAAGGATGGCGCGAACCGTGCTCTCCGCCGTCGGCCACCGCCCTGGCAACGTCCTTTTCGGAGCCATGGCCATCACCTCCCTTTTTTCCATGTTCATGAGCAACACCGCGACGACGGCCATGATGGTCGCTGTCATGGCTCCCGTCATCGCAGCCATCAGGGAAGGCGACCCCTATGCCAAGGCCCTGCTCCTCGGCATACCCTTTGCCGCCAACATCGGCGGCATGGGCACCATCATCGGCACGCCTCCCAACGCCATCGTTTCTGGGCTCCTCGGCCAACAGGCCGAAGTGAGCTTCTTCCGCTGGATGCTCGCGGGAGTGCCGGTCGCCGCCGTCCTCTTCACCATCTGCTATTTCTACCTGCGTTTCAGCTATCCCTCGAAGACGTCGTTCATCGATGTGGGAGGGCTCAAAACCGAAAGCGATGCCAGCGGCCACGTCGACCGCTGGAAGCGCCTGACAGTATTGCCCGTCTTCGTGCTCACCATATCGTTGTGGATGACGTCCCCGCTGCATGGCATCCCCACGGCCGTCGTCTCGTTTCTCCCCGTCACGATATTCGCCATCGCAGGCATCCTCTCCGTCGAGGAGGTCCGCAGACTCCACTGGGACGTCCTGCTGCTTCTCGCCGGCGGTCTCTCGCTCGGCGTCGGCATCGGCCAAACCGGGCTCGCCCAATGGATGGTCGACCAACTGCCCACCGACACCCTCGGCCTCACCGCATTGGCGCTCCTTTTCGCCTACATGACGTGGCTCCTTTCCAACTTCATGAGCAACACCGCCGCCACCAATATCCTCGCCCCCATCGGCATCGCCCTCGGCGCCGGCTTCAACCCGCAGATAGTCATCCCCCTCGCCCTCGGAGCCTCCGCGGCCATGTGCCTGCCCATCAGCACGCCACCCAACGCCATCGCCTACTCTGCGGGCCGACTGCACAACACCGACTTCATCCGCGGCGGCCTCATCCTCGGCATACTCGCACCACTTCTTGCAACGCTGTGGCTCGGCTGGCTCTACTAGCACCATCAGGCAAGCAGGTGGTCGAGCAGCGCATCGCAGTCGCAGGTTGCCGACTCATTCGTCCAAACCAACTCCCAGGCGCAGTTCGCCTGGCAGAAGACCAGGAATCCTGTCAGGACGATGACGATGAGAAGGAGTATCTGTTGGATGAGGGACCGTCCCGTGAAGAGCCCATGGACGAAAAGGAAAAACGCCACTGGCAACACCGCCAACGGCAAAGGATAGGGAAGCGGAACATCAGCGAAGAGCATAGTGAATCCTTTGGGGGGAGTATAGTAGTAGATATTATTAGCGGCACTATAAGGTATTGACGTGAAAGAAATCTCTCGAAGGTATCTGTTGACGGCGGGTTTGCTGGGATTGTTCCTCCTGGGCTACGGCTACTATCTCCTTTGGGTCGTGGGCGACTCAGCCGGATGGATATTCCTCGGGCTTGCCGTCATCAATTATCTGCGGGTGCAGCGTCGGATGCGGCAGGGATAGGGGGGTGGCAACGGGGCCGAGGGACGCGTTGATGTTCGTATGATGGGGGGGGCAGGTAGGGCGGAGGCATATTGGTCAGGATTCCGTGGAGGGATAGGAGCATGTATTGCGGGTGTGCTGGTAAGGATTCCGTTTGAAGGCAGGTTGATGGTGGGAGAGTCGTTGACTGGGGGAGGGCGGGTAGCAGGATGCCTGGTCTGGAGAATTCAGGGTTTTAAGGCTTCATGACTAAGGTACAGTCCATGGGCTTCGACAATCCCCTGTTCTTCGACCGCGTCGCGGTAGTGCGCACGGACGGGAACCTCTTCACCGAGTCATGGGAGCTCCTCGACAAGGAGGCGTTCGTCGATGTGTATCGAAGATACATGGCACATCTTCGCGGCAGGGATTCGCCGCTTTTGGCCGTGCTGCCCGACGACCTCGCAGACGAGGAGGCCGAGGACGCGCTCTTGCGGCTCTTCCGTCGGCTCGCCAAGCTCCCGGCAGACGACGTCGTCGACACCGACCCCGCCTTCGAACACCTCCTCGCCGACCGCCACCTCCTGCACATGCTCGTCGAGGACTTCTACACGTTCTGGCGGCGCTACGAGCGCTACCTCGTCTGCTACTCGGAGGGCGCAGCTGCCTACGACTCAAAGCCGTACCGCACCTTCCACCAGACCATCGAGCACGTCAATCATCTTGTGAGGAAGGCCTACCGCGACGTCGCCGAGCACGTCATCGGCGAGCACCCCCGCGTCTACCGCCAGATGCCTGCGGGCTTCCAGGTCGGCATCATCGCCGCCTGCAAGGACTGGCCCGTCCCCGAAGGCTACGGGAACCTCGCGGCCGTGCCCTTCATCCGCCAGGTCCTCATCAATCCCCCCCTCATCATCGACCCGCCCGAGAACAAGCGCACCGGCATCAACGAGAAGGTCGACGCCAATCCATTGGAGGGCCTCGACTTCGACCCCACAACGTGGCTGTGCTACCCCGCCCGCGTGGGGCCGCTGCTCATCCACGTCTACTTTCACGCCAAGTACGTCGGATTGGGGACGTCGCTTGCCAACCTCTTCGAGCTCGCCACCGACGAGGAGCTCGCCAACCCCCCCGACGCCGTCTACGCCTACGGCGTCGCAGACGAGCACTTTGCGCGCTTCGGCGACAAGCGCACCATCTTCTACGACGACGAGAAGGCGGGAGTCCTGGCCGCCGCCGTCCCCAGAGGCGACGCCTACGGCTACTTCGGCTACCTCAAGAAGATGACCCTCACCCTGCACAACAGCGTCGTCATGAAGCGGGGGATGCTGCCCGTCCACGGCGCCATGGTCAGGGTGACCCTCAAGGACGGCAGCGCCGCCAGCATCGTCATCGCAGGCGACACCGGCGCAGGCAAGTCGGAGACGCTCGAGGCCTTCCGCGCCCTTGCCAAAGACAACTTGCGTGAGATGACGGTCATCTTCGACGACATGGGCTCATTGTCCATCGAAGACGACGGCACCGTCGCCGCCCGGGGCACCGAGACCGGCGCCTTCGTCCGCCTTGACGACCTGTCACCCGGCTACGCCTTCGACAACATCGACCGCTCCGTCATCATGAGCCCCCAGAAGGTCAACGCCCGCACCGTCCTGCCCGTCACCACCCTCCATGACGTCCTCGCCGGCACCCCCGTCGACTACTACCTGTACGCCAACAACCACGAGCCAGTCGACGACAGCCACCCCCTCATCGAGGACTTCGAGTCCGTCGAGGAGGCGCTCGCCACCTTCCGCGAGGGAAAGCGGCTCGCCAAGGGCACCACCAAGGAGTCGGGCCTCGTATCCGCCTATTTTGCCAACGTCTTCGGGCCGCCCCAGTACCGCGAGCGCCACGAGGAGCTCGCCAAGAAGTTCTTTTCCGCCCTCGACAGACAGGGCGTGCGCATCGCCCACCTGCGCACCCGCCTCGGCCTGCCAGGCTTTGAGACCGAAGGACCCCTCCAAGCGGCCAGGGCCTTGCTCGAAGACATCAGCCTGGGCGGGGAGTAGGTTTTTTGCCTGGATTGCTAGGGGGCGGCTACCACCGAAAAGGAAATGCTGTTCCAGCCGGCGTAGATGACTCCCTCCTTCCCGTTGAATGTGCTGGGAGACTCGAGGGGGAGCGTTGACGTCGATGTGCTCGTAGAGGACGTAGATGAAGTCGTGCTCGTAGAGGACGAGGTACTTGTTGACGACGTGGATGAAGAAGTCGAGCTGCTCGTTGATGAAGACGAAATGGTCGAGGACGACGATGACGAGGAAGTACTCGTCGAGGACGATGAACTGGTTGGTGAAGACGAAGTACTGGTAGACGTGGAAGTCGAAGACGTCGACGAAGTCGTACTCGATGTTGTGCTTATCGAAGACGACGTACTCGTCGATGAAGTAGTGGA
>CAYUFO010000104.1:0-6567 GCA_964443985.1 uncultured archaeon
CTGCTGTCTTGTTTTTCGTCCTCGACTGCGTAGCCGAGTTCGGCTGCGAGCTCTTCGGCGAAGGCACGGACTTCTTCGTGGCGGGGCATGTTGTCGAGGTTCATCTTCTGCCTGCTGTCGCCGACGAACATGTAGGCCTTGACCTCGACGTAGTCTGGCATGGCCCGCCTGATGAGGGTAGCGTATTGCTCGGGATGCTCCATGTTCCACTCCTTGACCATGGTGAGGCGGATGACGGTCCGCGTCTCCACATCCTTCATGAGTTCGAGCGTCTCGTTTATCCTCTCCCATCCGTCCCCGATGACGGGGTTGTCCAGTCGTTTGTAGGTCTCCTCGTTGGGCGCGTCGAGGGAAAGGTAGAGTTGCGTGGGGAGAGGGGTGAGGTTTTTGAGTTTTTGAGGGAACGTGCCGTTCGTCACGAGGTAGGTGGTGTATCCTCTGTTGTGGAACGCCGCGATGAGCTCCCCGAGCCTCGGATAGAGCATAGGCTCCCCCGACAGGCTGATGGCGACCTGGTTGGGGTGCTGGGCCTCCTCGAACTTCTCTTTGTTGAGCCGCTCCGGGATGCCGCCGAAGCCGGAAAGCAGCCGACGCTGCTGGCCTTCGGCCTCGTCGATGATGGCGTCGGGCTCGTCGCCCGCGAAGGGCAGCTCGTCGCCAGAAACGGATTCGGTCACCCGCCAGCAGAAGATGCAGTTGTGGTCGCACCAGTTGACGACGGGCGTGAACTGCAGGCACCGGTGACACTCGATGCCGTAGAACCGCTGCTTGTAGCAGACGCCCTCGTCTTTGAGGCTCTTCTTCGTCCAGTGACAGAGCTTGACGGCGCTGTGGCTTCCAACCAACTTGTAGTGCTGGCGCTCGAGGGTCCCACGCATCGAATCGGATATCTGCGGCTCCAAAGCCATCGTAATTTATAAAGTCTCACGCGGATTACTATCATTGTGATTCGTACCTAAAAGAAGGGGTGGATTTAATGGTAACCTACATCATCGCACGGCAACTCGGCGGAAAACCAGTCATCACAGTCAGCGGCGAAGAACTCGGCCGCGTCGACGACATCGTCGTCGACACCCAGACCGGACAATTCATCAGCATACTCGTCGAACCCATCATGGAGACCATGCCCCGCGTCTCGTATCCCAAAGACAAGGAAGGCAACCTCATCATCCCCTACGACTCCGTCAACGCCGTATCCAAGGTCGTCGTCGTCAAAGACTAGGAACGGAGTCTCCCCCACATTTTCCTTCTCCTCTTGTTAGTATTATGTGGGCGGTAGCTTCTTTTTCTCCCACTGATTTATAGGGGTGTCGGTCCATCGATAACCATGGTGCAGACCCTCGTCTTGTGCGTCGACCGCGACAACGACCTGGGGGGCAAGGCCAATCTCCCCGGCCCCATCCTCGGCGTCAAGGCCAACCTTGCCGCCGCCCAGAAGCTCGCGCTCGCCGACCCCACCGAAAGCGACGTCAACGCCATCTACGCCGCCGTCAAGATAGCGCGGGCCATGACCACGGAGGTCGCCACCATAACCGGCGACTACGACGTCGGCGTCGTATCCGACAAGCAGCTTTCCGCCCAGCTCGATCGCGTCCTCGACACATACAAGCCCGACTCCGTCATACTCGTATCCGACGGCGCCGAAGACGAACAGATTCTCCCCATCATCCAAAGCCGCGTCAAGATAATGAGCGTCCACACCGTCATCGTCAGCCAGAGCCAGGAGCTCGAAAAAGCCTACTTCAAGATTACCCAGCTTCTGACCGAGATAAGCGAGGAACCGAGCCTCGCCCGACTCATATTCGGGCTACCCGGCATCGCCCTCATCCTATTGGCCCTCGGCGGCCTTCAGGCCATCAGCCTCATCATCGGCATCGTCGGCGTCTACTTCATGGTCAAGGCGCTCGGATGGGAAGAGGACGTCTTCACCAAGGCGTCCGCCTTCATGCGCTCGCTTTCCGTCGAAAACATCAAGCTCTACACGTATCCGCTCGCCGCCATCACGCTGCTCGTCGCCCTCGGCTACGCCCTCGAGGATGCGAGCCGGCTCACCCTCTCGTTTGCCAACGTCCCCGCCTCGGTCTCGTCGGTCGCCTCCTTCATCCTCGGGTCTGCGGCCATCGACTTTTTGGTCTTGACGCTCATCATCATCCTCGGCGGCCAGATAATCGACGAGCTGGCGGCGAAACGCTATATCCAGATACGCCGCTACCTCGTGCTTCTTGGCTTCGTCGGCGCCATCTACTTCATCGCCACGTCGGGCGCCAGGCTGTGGGTCGACGAGGGCTACCAGATAGGCACCTTCCTGTCGTCGGTCATCCTCTCGGTCCTCCTGTTCACTGTGTGGATAAAGGTCACCGAATACTTCTTCCTCGAGGAGATCCAGACCATCCGAAAGATAAAAAAGAAGATACGCGGACGGGAGGTCTACACCGTCGACGGCAAACTCGTGGGCCGCGTCGACGGCGTCCAGTTCGACGGCATGGACCTCTCGGGCGTGAGCGTCGGCCGCAAGCGTTTCAGCCGCGATGCCATCGTGTCGATAGGCGACCGGCTCACCGTGGCCGCCAAGGGGCAATGAGGCCCGCCTTCTGGCACTCTTGATACGCGAAAGGGCTTTATGCTCAGTCCGGCCCCTCGGGAGCACAGCGCTGGCTTCCCGTCATCGTGCGCAGATGGGCGATGGCGTCCTCGCCGCCGATGGCGATGAGCACGTCGTTCTCCATGAGCTTCGTGGTCTTGTCGACGTTGTAGAGCCACGACCTGCCCCGCTTGATGGCGCGCACGAAGCATCCCGTGTTGGTGAGTATCTGGGACTTGCCGATGGTGGTGCCTGCGAGCGCCGACCCCGCGCAGATGCTCACCCGGGCGACGCGTTCTTCTGCCTCGTCGAGGAAGCTGTGATAGATGGGGTGATCGCCGACGCCCCTTTGCACGATGTCCACGATGTCTTCTGCGGCGTTGGCGATGTCTTCGGCGGCGCGGGCGACGTGGAGGATGCCCGAGAGGTCGGCGGCATCTTCTGGAGTGCGGGCGGCAAGGAAGAGCATCGTCTCTATCTCGTATTGGAGGTTGTCCATGCGCTCCTCGAGGTCTTCGACCTCTTCTGCTATCTCCTCGCTGTTGGTGAGAAGCGAGGTATAGGCCAAATCGACCATCAATTCTGACGTGTCCTTCATCTCGACGAGGATGTCTTTGACGTTGCGTTGCTTGCTCAAGGCTTCCTCGACGATGTCGTCGACGTCTATGTCTTCTTCTTCGTCACTCATTTTGTTGGGTGTTCACCTCGGTGCATGTGGTATTCGCGGTTTTGGTATTTATCCTGCGATGAGCTTGACTGCGAAAAACAGGCAGATGACGGTGATGAAGTCGCCGATGGTGGAAAGCGAGGGGGCGAGGACGTTGTCGGGGTCGTAGCCCCGCGAATAGGTGTAGAGGGCGATGAGGACGGACAGGATGGTGAGCACGACACCTGCGAGCGTGCCGGCGACCAAGGAGATGAGCGTCAACTGGAGTATGCTGATCTCATGGGGTTCGAAGAGGCCTGCGAGGATGGAAGCGTAGTAGGCGATGACGCCGAGCACCACCGACATGACGACGTTGAGGAGCAGCGAGGCATGCACGTTCGCCCGGAGCGTCGAGTTCCATCTGAGCTCGGGGTTGATGAGGCCCAGATGCAGGGCGGAGCCGAGCCGCGACCCCAATGCGCCGCTGATGTTGCCGCGGTTGCCGAGGATGGCGGGCAGCAGGATGATGAGGCCCGGAATCTTGTTGAAGTCGGGCGTCAATCCCGAGAGGACGAGGCCTGCGAGGACTCCCCCCAGCGTGCACAGCGTCAGGACGGGCATGCTCTCCCGCAGTATCTTTTTTAGGAGCGCCTCCATGGATAAGTATTGCGCCCGCACCCCATAATAAATACCCCTAAGTGATGCCCATGACCCTTTTAGAACTGACCGCCGGCCGGCACCTCATCGCCTCGCTCAGAAAGGATGCAGACCTCCTCGCCGAGATCCGAAGGATCGTGTCTGAGGAGTGCCTCGATGCGGCCCTCTTTTCGGCCATCGGCGCCGTCCAGGACGCACAGATAGCCTACTATGGCCAGCAATCTATGGCGTACACTTCGCTGTCTTTTTCCGAGCCCATGGAAATGGTTTCCTGCCTGGGCAACGTCGCCTTCCGAGAGGACGAAAAAGACCCCGTCGTGCACGCCCATGCCGTCTTCGGAAAGCGGGATGGGAGCCTCGTCGGCGGCCACGT
This sequence comes from uncultured archaeon, assembly GCA_964443985.1. Lineage (GTDB taxonomy): Archaea > Altiarchaeota > Altiarchaeia > IMC4 > JBDREA01 > JBDREA01. The sequence continues at coordinate 4,258 of CAYUFO010000104.1, forward strand.
GGTCTCGGCAACGCTTTTCGCCTGCGAGATGCATCTTCGCTCCGTCGAGGAAAGGCTTCTACGGGTGTTCGACGCCGCGACAGGGCTGCATCTCATTTCGGGCGCTACACGACAAGGGCCGTGACGAGGACCTCGACGAGGTTCCCCGTCCAATAGGTCGCGACAAAAGAGAAGAGCAGCACAGGAGCGAACTTGACGCCCCATTTGACGGTCACCTGGTCGGGGAGCCTGCCTTGGGCGGCAAGCGCCTGTATCTTGTCCACTTGCTCCTGGGTGACGCCCTCTATCTCGCGCTTTCGCGCGAGCACCTCGTCTGCGCCGACGACGTCTTCGGCGACGATGTCGCCTTCACGCAGGTCGGCGACGGGGATCCGCTTCTGCATCGCCTCGGCCTCGACCACCTTCATGTAGATGGAGGCGACGACGAGCAGGGGGATGAACAGATAGATTTGGGCGAGAACGTAGGCCTCGGTATGCATAGCGGTGAGCAGGGGGACGAACGATGCACCAATCAACAGCACAAGCCGGGGCCGTCGTCGGAGCGTGTTGCCGAATTTCGCAAAGAGGCGGGGCTGCTCGAATCCCATGAGCAGCGTATAGACGATGACGTAGGGTGTGGCGAGCACGGCGAGGTTGATGAAGTATGTCGCCTGGTAGGGCAGGAAGGTCGCCGCAGGCCAGGGGTAGCCGATAGCGTCGAGATAGCCGAAGACGACGCCGAGGCTCGCCGTCAGCTTGACGTCGCCGCCCCCCCATTGGCCGAAGAAATACAGCACGTATCCGACGGCGAAGTAGAGGATGCCCAAAGCGAGAGGTTCCAAGAGAATCATGACGTCCCGATACGCCCACGCCCCGGCGGCCGCGATGACGACGACGACCGCGCCGAGCCCGAAGCTGTAGCGCTCGGGAATCTCGCCCGTCTTGAGGTCTTCTAGCGAGGACACGACGAGGAATCCGAGGGCGACGACGATGACCAGCGACACCCATATCATGGAAACATATTTTTACCCCTACTAAAATAACTACAGAGAATACCGAGTGGTGTTACCGTCAATGAATGTCATATGCTTCGACCTCGAAGGACCCCTCTCCCCGCAAGACAACGCCTACGAAGTCATGGGACTCATCCCCAACGGCAAACGCATCTTCGAGGCCCTCTCCCGCTACGACGACCTCTTGGCGCTGGAAAAAAGGGCGGGCTACGAGCCCGGCGACACGCTGAGCCTCATCGCCCCCTTCCTTGCAAAATACGGCGTCTCGGATGCCGCCATCAAAAAGGTGTCAAAACGTGCTGGCATCGTCCCCGGCGCCCAAGACCTCGTGTCCTACCTTACAAAGAACGGCTGGGAGACGTACGTCATCTCGACCAGCTACCAGCAACACGCCCACACCATCGCAAAGCAGGTCGGCATCGAAAAAGACCACGTCTACGCCACCCATCTGCCCCTCGCCCAGTTCGCCGCCAAGATGCGCCGCAAGGACGCCCGGCTCGTGGGGGACGCCGAACGCATGATACTGTCCGAGCTCGCCGACTGCCGTGACGACGACCGCCTGCTCGAAGCCCTCGACGACTTCTACTGGCGCGCCTGCGAGGGGGCCCCCCTCGGCGAGATGATCGCCGCGGTGTCGGTCGTCGGCGGCTCACGGAAGGCGGCCGCCATGCGCGACATCGCCCGGGAGCGGCAGGTCTCCATCAGCGACGTCGTCTCGGTCGGCGACTCCATCACCGACATGGACCTCCTCGGCGAGGTCAAAAAGGCGGGCGGCCTGTCGGTCGCCTTCAACGCCAACCGCTACGCGCTCCCCCACGCCTCAGCGTCGCTCGCCTGCTCGTCGCTCGTCCCGCTCGCCGTCCTCACCTGCGCCCACCTGCAGGGGGGTGCCATCGAAGCCCTGGAGGCCGCGGCCTTCTGGGAGGAGAACGCAGACGTCGTCTTGCGCGACCCCGCGAAGATTCCCTCCAACTACCTGCCCTCCCTCGTTCGCGACTTCCTTGCGGCCAGCAGCGAGAAAGCCGACGTGGTCTGGCCGCGCATCCATGACCTGCGGGGGGCTGATGCGAAGAAGCTCGCCGACGTCGCCGAGTTCCATCACCTGGCCCGGTCTTTCGTCCGCGGCAAGGCCGCCAATCTCGGATAGATGATGGCACCGGATGTCGTCGGCTGCGGGGCGCTCAACTACGACGTCCTCTATCAGGTCGACAGGCTGTCTGCGCCTGGCGGCCATGAACCTATTCTGGGCGTTCACAAGTGTCCCGGGGGCTCGGCTGCCAACACGGTCTCGGGGCTCGCACGCCTCGGCTTCTCTTCG
>CAYUFO010000105.1:0-6524 GCA_964443985.1 uncultured archaeon
TAAACAACAACAGCAAACCCACAATCTGGAGGGCGAAGAGCTTGGAGTAGTTCATGGTGTGTTTTTGAATTGCATGATACCTTGTTCGAGGGTAAGGGTTCCATTCAGTTTCAGGGTTTGGTTGAGCGAGAGGTATGATTGGCTGAGGGAAAGTGTTCTTTGACTGCCAATGTAGAGGTTGGCGTGGGGCAGGCTGAGTTGGCTTTCCGTGCAGGCGGTGTCGGTGTCGAGTATCCAGTCACCGTCGGGGGGTGGGAGGTCGCCGGTGCAGTTGTAGTCTCCCGCCCAGACTATACAGGCCTCGCTTTGGGCGCAGGTATGCGTGCAGGAGGTGGGGCCGCAGGTGCCGCCGTTGCCGTTGATGATGCAGGCGCCAGGCACTGATTGCGGATAATCCGCATATTCGTTTTCGGCGCACGGCCAACCACAATGGCCTTCTTCGGCGCACGTATGTAGTGGACAGGTTCCCGCATCCTGGCAGACCGGAGGCGCAGTGGAGGGACAGTAGGATACTGCGCATCCCGTGCAGTTGGGGACGGGGCAACCATTGCAATAGGAGCCATGCGTGCGCAGGCAGGCATCTTGACTATCGAGGACGCCGTCGCCATCTGCGTCAGCACGTTGGCTCTGGCTGCAGCCGTCGGCGTCGGCTGGTTCGCCTGCGGGCGTCCCGGGGCAGGCGTCGACGGCATCGCTTACCCCGTCGCCGTCGGCGTCGGTCGCCAAGACGGTGATGACGTTGCCGCCTCCGCTGTTCCAGCTGAGCTGGTTGTTGTCTTCACGAAGCTCCGATATCGAGTTGCCGGGGTCGACGGTGATGTCCACGTAATTCAGGTTGGGGGGAATGCTGGCAAGCGACGAGGAATACGTGACCGTGGCTTCACCGCCTGAGGGAACCGACGGGATGACGGTCGAATACAGCCCGTGCCAGTTCATGTAGAAATCCCTTCCCCGGATATTGAGGGGAACGTCGGTGGCGTCGAGGCTGCCCTCGTTTTTCACCGTGACATAGAGATTGAAGAGGTAGGGATAGAAGGGGCTGAAACTGTAGCTTATGCCTGAAGGATACAGCGCCAAGTCCGGCAGGTAGGGTGTCGTCGACACATAGATTGGCTTTGACCGGCTCCAGGCGCCCCAGTTGCCGGCGTTGTCCTGGGCGCGGACGCGATAGCTGTGCAGACCCTCCTCGATACTGGTGAGGTTTATGCGAGACAGGTGCGTTGCGTTGACGATGACGCCGTCTTGTTCGACTTCGTATTGATAGATGCCCGAGCCGTCGACGACGTCGTTCCAGTCGAGTAGGAGGCCGTAGGCGTCGCCGTCTTCGGCGTAGATGGTGGCGTTTTCGTCGAGGACCGGCTTGGGCGGCACGAGGTTGTAGACAGTTGGTCCAGAGACCACAGGACTCCAGCCGTAAGCGGGCGAATTGTCCTTGTCACCCGCATAGACGCGCAAGTAGAGTTGTTGTCCCTCGTATCGTTCGTCGAGGGTGAGGATTTCAACATATGAGGTGCCATTCCAGTCGAGGTCGAGAAGGCCATCAAAGGTGTCCTCATCGATTGTTTGATCGTTGAATCGATAGTAGACGGTGGGGTAGTAGTTGTCGTCGAGGACGCCCTCCTGATCCCCTAGCGAGACATGGAAAGTGTACGCTTCTGCCGGGAACAACATGCCCTCAGACGAATGGAACGTGAAAGACGGCGGAGCGGTGTCGTCGTCTGCGATGATGCCACCACTGTATGGCTTCAAGGGGCTCCAAAACCAGTTGCCGTCCTCGTCTTGGGCTTTCACCCGCCAGTACAGCTCTTCACCCTCGCAGCCTTCACCGAGACCATCCAAATTGAGCGTGCCCCGCCACTCATAGGACTGGGTTCCGGGGAAATTAAACATATCTTTGAACACGTCAAAATGGCCGGCGTCTATGAGGCCGTCGCCACACTGGAAGTAGACGATGGCGTCGACGGCTTCTTCGTACTCCGTGGATATGTCGACGGCGACGTGATACCGAGGATCGTTTGAAACGGGATTACCGTCGACTTGGGGGTTTCGAAAATCGAAGTCATAGTCGACATAGATGTCCTCGTCGCCCTCGATGCGGAGGGGAACCGTCTGTTCATCGAGTACGCCGGTTTGCGCGTCTCTCAAGACGACGTCGGCTTCGATGACATGGCCGTCCGTGCACGAGGAATCATAATATCCGTTGACGACATCCAAGTAGACGTCGCCGACGTCCTCGGTTTCGCCTGCCCCGACAAAGACGCCGTCCGTATAAAAGGGATCGTAGTCGTGGACGCAGTCGTCCTGGATGTCGGCCAGCCGAACCTGAACGCCTTCACCGTCAAGGGCGCCGAAGTTCTCGACTGCAAGCCGCAGCGTCACGAGTTCTCCGCCGTTGACGTTGCCATCCTGGGCGCCACCTTCACCCGAATACGTGCCGTAGCCCTCCGAGACGACCGACAGGGCCGTGATGCGCAGGTTGACGACAGGATTCATGTCCACCCAGACCGGATTCGTATAGGCACGGTGGCCTTTGGACGTAGCCGCCTCGACGCGAAAGTAACTGTCCTCGTCGATGACGAGGAACGGGTATGCGAGGGGATCGTCGAGTACCACCACATCATGCCAGCCGGCGCCGTTGACGAAATAACAGTCCTCGTCGGCCATCCCAGACCGCCCCTTACACAAACGCACCTGAGAGACCGATCCGAACTCGGACGTCGAATTCCACCGAATCGTGACCACCGCCGCATCCCCACTATCCACGACCGCAGTCTCACCCAAACCCGCAACATCAACACCCTCCACAGTAAAATCCAAAGCAGGACCATCAGACATAAAACAATGACCATTGCGAAGCGCATCATAGAGATTATCCTTCGTCAAAGAAGAAGCCTGACAGCAAGTGCGGACACGGCCGAACGCGTTATCCATCTCATTGCCCGCCGCACCCCGATAATAGTTGAAGTCGCCGTGGGCGTCGCTTCCACCCTCGACATAGATGCGCCGGTCAGAGCCAAGGTGTTTCAACATCTGGCCCCGCCAGATATTGACGCCCTCATCACGTTTGGCCTTTGACCTCTCGGAATTCCCGTTCCAGATTTGAAGACCAGTATAACCAGATAAGTCATAATCTAATTGCTGATAGCCATCTCTGTGTATTGGACCATAGTTTACTGCCCCCCCAATACCATATAGGATGCCATCGCTCTCAAGATGTTCTACAGGATGCGCAAGATAGGAGAACCCTCCTGCAGTATTAATCTCCTGTAAAGCCTCTTGCAAGGTATGAGTACAAGCTGCAGTCTCAATCCCAATAAAAGGATTACAATTTGTTTCAGTAATCAGAAGAGACTGTTCTCCAAAATTGTCAATAAAGTTTAATCCTGTGTTGATAACAAGGGGATCAAACCACCATAGCCCTCCACCACCTTCCCCCCAAATAGCATTCTCAAGGGAACCAAGATCATATCCAAGGAGATGAACGTATTTTCCATTTACATTTGTTACAGAAATCTCTTCTCCCAACAAACATTTAACTTCGGAGTCAATCGAGGCGCACTCGGCCTTATATGGAGCCCATTTAGCTTTTTCGTCGTGAGAATGACCATGTAATGCATCAATGACATCAATCTTACCTGCATCCGAATCAAAATCGAAGCTGTGGTCGGTGACGGCGAACCAATCCAGACCAATGGTCTCAGCCGCTTCGGCAGATGCACTAATCGGAGCACCAAACTCGACGAAATTATCGCTATAACGCGTGTGAAAGTGAGCATCACCACAATACCATGAAGAATCACATTTAGGGAATGGAATTGAAAAATCAGTGACATTAAAAGTATTTACAACGGGATAGTCTATCCACTCGGGAAAAGGGATGCCGCCTTCAAAGGCAACAATAAAAGAATATTCATTATCAATTTTGGTAAGTTCGTTCTTATTGAGGTAAATAGTATCTTGTATAAAATAGTGTTCTTCTATCAGTTTTGGTAATTCTCCCCCAAGCAATGGCCCAATTAAATCTCCATCATGATTGTAAATATTGACCTCTACTTCAGCATTTAGTTTATCATAAACATGTACGCCAGTAAAGTTGTATTTATCATTACCGCGCCAGTTATGGAATATCAAACTCACAGGGATGTATTCGACTTCAGACTCTATCCTCCATGGAGCATCAGCAACAATTTCGTAGGCGATTAAATCAATTCCCTCGTAAATCTTTCCTTCATATGAATTTACGGAATTAGTTAAAATTATAAAGAAAATAAGTAACAAGGATATGAGATTCTTTAATAAAACCATCTTTTTAGCCCTCTCAATTAAATCCCAGCCTCGTTTTTTTATGTATGCTAGTTAGGATAAAATCCAATAGCCTGAATAGGAGATATCCAAAAACGCCAAACACAAATCCGAGGATAATTGCGATAAAAACATATGAGAGGGGCATAATAATTAAACCTAAAAGAAAGTATAAGTCATTAGTAGGTCCTATTAAAGAAATTAGTATGATATAGAACGCAAAACCAAAATTTGTTGATATAGAGACGAATACGAAGGAAATTACATTTATGTTTTTCGTATAGCGAACAGGTATCTGTTTTAATATTTCTTGTTTAACCAAAGCAACAATTTTAAATCCAAGTAGAGTAAATCCTGCAATAGGTACAATCGAAAGATAAGTAATATAGTCATAAATCCCATCGTGTAATCCAATAGGTTTCAAGTCAGAGTAGACCACATAAAAAAACCAGAGAATAGTGAGACAAAGACCATATAACCTTTCATCGAACACCGATTTGGATAGCGTATCCCCCTCCATCTTCATCCGACCTCCTTTGATTGGATTTCTGTTCCCTGTCTCATCCTGTTGTCATCTATCTCTTGCCCGTGTTTATTAGTGCTTTCGTTAGCCTAAACCCTTGTCCTTTATGTCAACCACGCTGTGATTGTTGCTTCTCCATTGTCGCAGTCTTCGAGTGCTTTGGCGAAGTCGGAGCCGATTGCTTGTTTGTAGTCTTCGAAGGATTCCATTGAGTCGAGGTCGAGTTTCTGGGCGTAGCCGTCTTTTTCCGCGGTGACGAGCAGGTCTCCGGCGTGGATGGGCGTCGTGCAGTCGACTTTGACGGGTACGATGCCCTTCAAGGCGACGGGATAGGGTGCCGTGGGGTCGCCGATGTATTGGCTCGCCCGGTGGTTGACGACCGACAAGACGTTGCCGTCGTAGGCACCCGCACAATAGCCGATGCGGCGGGGGTCGCTGGGATCGGCGCAGACGACGTCTCCTGATTCGAATTCGCTTTTTGTCCCATTCTCCTTTGAAGATCGGCTATGCATCAATTCGGCGATGTCGCCGACACAATCCTCACCCACGATATCACAATTACCCGACAACGTCAACGTTCCTTGAATACGGGCATCACCCACGACATCCAGCTTCTTCTCAGGAGAGCCTGTGCCGATGCCGACTTTCCCATTATGGAAAACCATAGTTTCTGGATTATCCGAGCTACCCAATCGAAGATCTGAATCACTAGGATTTCCCCCCCGCTGATGAGAAGTAATTTGTCCGGCTGCAGTTTGACCAGACTCAGAGGGGCGAATGCGAATCTCATCGAGTACTTCAAGACGTGCATTAGGATTACTCGTCCCGACGCCGACGTGGCCGGCCTCGTCAATGGTCATACGTCGAGTGACTCCCGCATTTTTTGTGATATGGTTCAACTGGATTTCCTGTCCATCCATGGCGTATAGTTTCAGCCCACCTCCAGCGTCTGCTCCACCCTTGTTTCGCCCCTCCAACAATATTCCCGCACCTTTTATGCCATCGGAGACGAATGAGAATCCTGTTCCACCAGTAATCCGAAGTGTCTCATCATTTGCGGTACGAAGAAGACCAACCTCGTTTGTTGAAAAAAATGCGTCACTTTGAGCATCCCCCTCCACATCAAGCCTTTTAGCAGGACTGCTCGTTCCGACGCCGACATTGCCGTCTTGTTGTATGATTAGAGCTGGACTCGCAAAGGCACTGTCGATGCGTAGGGAGTCACCTGCAGATGATGTTGGCGCGTCATTGTAGATGCTCCATTTCTTGGTTCCCTGGTTCGCAAATGAAAGCCCGATGTCTCGGTCGTTTTGGTTATTCAACACCAATGCCTTCTCGTTGCCAGTATCGGCCGTATGTTGTACCGTGACAATGCCATCAGTACTTGTTCCACGCACATCCAGCTTCGAACCAGGAGACACAGTTCCAACACCCACGTCCCCTGCAAGGTAAATGGTGCGTGCGTTAACCCGAGCTTCGGCGAAGTCTGATCCTCCAGATTCCGCAATCCTGAACGAATCACCATCATTGGCGACCACAAGGTATTGTGAACCATCATCATCTGCCAAAACGAGGTCATGGCTCAACCGAATACGACCATCCACGTCGAGCGCATTTTGTGGATTTGACATCCCAATCCCTACCTTTCCCCCGTTGTAGTAGATGTTTCCTCCATCTTCTACCCACGCTCCACCGCCCG
>CAYUFO010000106.1:0-584 GCA_964443985.1 uncultured archaeon
GCATTACAATCCGCTTACCGCGGCTTACGAGGCAACACTGAACCCGGTGAACCGCGGGCGCTTCCAGATCGATGGCGATCTCGCGCGCCTGCGTTTCGTCGTGCCCGACAGCCACGGCGGAGGCGTTGCCGTGACTGCGCTCATGGTTCGCGAGGGGGGAGACTGGCACCTCGTGGCTTCCGGTCGTGAAGCGGCCGCCCAGGCCGAGGCGGAGGCCCGGAGCCTGCTCCGGCGGGCGTGGGGATCGGAATCGGTCCGGCGGTTGTGCGAGCGGGCAACCCCCGTGGGGGCCGAGACGCTTGCAGAATCGACCGTGTTCCGGTCGCCCCTGGGGGTTTTGTGCCGGGGGCGTTACGATTTTGCGCTGGAGCGATCGGGCGGGACGTTCCGTCTCGTGGCTCGCTCGAAGACTCCGGGGCTTCGCAGTTTCCGGATCGACGGCGGGGGCGAGGTGTCGCTGCTCGACGCGCCATCGGAGGACCGGGAGCGTCTTTCCGCTCTCGGCGGCCCGGCGGGGGCGATGGAGACCAACGCCGTGCGCAATCTGCCGCCGCCCGCGCCGGATGGCGGCGATCACGTAGAGC
>CAYUFO010000106.1:594-6509 GCA_964443985.1 uncultured archaeon
TGAAGGAATCGGAGGAAAGGACCGTCCGGGATTCGAAGCCGGTTGCCGTGGATCCGCTGAAGGATTTCACATTGCCCGATTTGCCGCCCACGCGCGAACCGGCGGGGCCTTCTTCCAGACCGCGCCGCATGACCATCGCCCTGCCGCCCGTTCCGCCCGACCGGGGGGATCCGGCGGCCATGCCAGGCGGATCCGAAGGCGGCAAAACGATCCGGCGACCGGCACCCTCTTCTGATGGAGCCGCGGAACCGGATCGAACAGTTCCCCGGGACGATGCGGACGGCGTGCCCGGCGTATTTCAGCTACCCGAGCCGAATCCGCCGGGGCGGGTTCGGCCGAGGCAGGAACGGCGGGACCTCGAAGAACCGCTGCCGCCGTTTCCCCCGGACCGGGGCGATCCGGCGGCCGGCATACCGGGCGAATTCCGGCCGGCGTTGGGCGAGGATTGAACATGCGGCCCCCACGCGTATTGCTGGCTGCGGTTCTTTTCGGCGCGTTCCTGGCGGCGGGGACGGGGCCGCCGGTCGGCGCGGCCGAGTTTTCCGTGGACGGGCCGACCGTGGAGCTGCGACGCGTACAGTTCTGCGCGGACTGCGATGCGGCGCTGGTCGTGACCACCGTCGTGAACTGGCTCATCAAGCCGTTCACCATGTTCGCCTTCGCCTACTTTTTCTTCAAGATAGTGTTTTCAGGATTGATTGAAGCGCAATTGGCCAACGAGTATCTGGCGGGGGCGATTCTTTTGGGTGCCGCCCCTTGTACGGCGATGGTGTTCGTCTGGAGCTATCTCACGCGTGGCGACCCCAACTATACTCTGGTGCAGGTTTCCATAAACGACCTGGTCCTGATATTCGCCTATGCCCCCATCGTCATGTTCCTCTTGGGGCTCACAGACCTCTTCGTCCCCTGGGACACCATACTGCTCTCAGTCCTCCTCTTCATCGTGGTCCCCATCATCGCCGGCTACCTCTCCCGCACCCACCTGCTCGCAACCAAGGGAACGGCCTGGTTTGAAGGCGTCTTCATGAAGCACCTGCACACCGTCACCATCGGCGGGCTCCTTCTCACGCTCATCATCCTCTTCAGCTTCCAGGGAAACACCATCCTCGAAAACCCCCTGCACATCGTCCTCATCGGCATCCCGCTCACCCTCCAGACCCTCTTCATCTTCGCCCTCGCCTACGGTTGGGCCTTCATATGGAGACTGCCCCACGCCATCGCCGCCCCCGCCTGCATGATAGGGGCATCCAACTTCTTCGAGCTGGCGGTGGCGGTCGCAATATCCTTGTTCGGCTTATCATCAGGGGCTGCGTTGGCCACCGTCGTGGGGGTGCTCATCGAAGTGCCCGTCATGCTCATGCTCGTGTCAATAGCGAACCGAACAAGACACTGGTTTCGGATAAAAGAGTGTTGCACGTGAAAAACGAGGACGCGAAAAAGGCCGTGAAAGACGGATACAACAGGATTGCTGAGAAAGGATGCTGCTGCAGCAGCGGCTGCGAATCAATGGGCAAGGAGGACATATCAAAGGCGATAGGGTACTCGGAGGACGAGATAAACGGGGTACCAGACGCCAACTTGGGGCTAGGATGCGGCAACCCAACCGCTCTGGCAGAGATCAAGGAGGCTTCCACTGTGTTGGATCTGGGGTCGGGGGCTGGATTCGACTGCCTTCTCGCAGCCAAAGAAGTCGGCAAAAGCGGGAAAGTCATCGGCGTGGACCTGACCGAACAGATGATAGGGAAAGCCCGGGAAAACGCAGAAAAATACGGATACGATAACGTTGAATTCAGGCTCGGCGACATAGAGAACCTGCCGGTGGGAGACGATTCAGTGGACTACGTAATAAGCAACTGCGTCATCAACCTCGCACCAGACAAAGCCAAAGTGTTTCGTGAAGCCTACAGGGTGCTCAGGAAAGGGGGGAAACTGTTGGTATCCGACATAGTCCTGCTGAAAGAACTCACCGAGGAGCAGAAAAACGACCACACCCTGCTGGTAGGATGCGTCGCCGGGGCAGTTCTCAAAAAGGAGTATCTCCAGATGATTGAGGAAGCTGGATTCAAGGTAAAAGTGAAAGGCGAAGACAAGTACCTGGAAGACGATATGGGGGAGCTTCCGATAGAGAGCATAAAGGTTGAGGCGGTAAAGGGTTAAACTACGTCTTGGTGTCGTGTGTAAACAACCTCTGGTGTGGCCGGCCTAAAGCTCGGACACGCAGCCGAGCAAGACTCGGTCGCGTCAAAGACCTGCGGCATTTATTAGAACCGGTGGTTGTTACACGCACATTCCGTCGGACAAACCACCCGCCAGAGACCGGTGGAATGTAGCGTTTCAATATATGGTATCTTTGTTTCACATAAACTTATTGCCTGTTTCACACAATGGCATAAGAAAAAGAGGTGCATAAAATATGAAAGAGAAGACGAAGGGTAAGATACTGGGTGCAGCATTCATTGTTTTAATGGCTTGCGTTGCGGGATTTGTTATGGCGCAGACGCAGGCAGATAGCCCACAGCAGACGACACCCGCCATAGCGGGGGATGCGAGTCTGGCTTCGGAAGAACCCTCAACAGGAGAGGCTGGCTGCGTTGACTGCCCCGGATTCCAGGACACAGACGGCGACGGAGCATGCGACACATCCGGCGACTGCCCACACAAAGAAGAGGCAGGCGGCTTTGCAGATGCAGACGGCGACGGAGCATGTGATAATGCAGCAGACTGCCCGATGCATCACTACAAAGGCGGATGCCATGGGGCTGAAGGTTGCCCTAGAATGAAAGAGGGATATAGGGGTGGATGCCACAGAATCGCTTCTAGCGAATAATTGCGTGTCCATTGTGCCCCGCAGTTCTAAAACGATGGGCCCATTGGTTCATCGTGTATATGAATTCCTCCCGGAATTCATTGTACTGCGGGGATTTTTTACTAATCGCCTGTTTTTTTTTTAGAATCTTTTGTCGAGGCTTTTTTTATGCCAGAATATGGCTGTTGTGAAGAATAGGGCCGTGAATGCGAGAAGGATCACTATATCCAGTGTTGGGGGCAGGTACCCAGTGCCCTGGATAGAATGCCGGGCTAGGTCCGTGTAATAGGTTAGGGGCGAGATGAAGGAGACCATCTTGCTTGCTCCTGGCATCTCCTGCAGCGGGATGAATATGCCGCTTATAAAGATTAAGGGGAATTTCACGAGGCTGGAAAGCATCATTATGCTGGAGGGGTTGTCGGTGGGGGGCGCCGACAATAGCATCCCGAACGAGGAGAAGCAGAAGCCGGCTAATACCGTGGCTAACACCAGGTTTAGGGTTAGTATCTGGACGCCCAACATGACGGCGGCTGCCGAAAGGATGAGGGAGACTATCGCCAGGCCAAATAGGAGTGATGCGATTATGTCGCCCAGTAGTATGGCCCACAGGGATATCGGGGCTGAGACAAGCCTTTCGAACGTCTTCATCCTCGTCTCCCAGGGGGCTATGACGGGGCCGATGGACGTTGTCGTGAAAAAAAGAGCCATCCCCAGCAGGCTGGGAAACAGGAAGTCCAGGGGTAGGTTTTTCCCCAATGCGAAGGCGAGGAACAGAAACGCGGGTAAAAGCAGGCCAAAGATCACCACGGGCCCCTTCAGGTAGTATATGGACAGGTCTTTTTTGACGATCGCCCAAGATCGTTTTATCTGCCCTGCACGTTTCATTTTTTCTCTTTGGTCAACTTCACGAATATGTCTTCGAGGTTGGGCTCCAGCGTGTTGATGGATAAAATATTGTTTTTCGACTCCTGGCTGTATCCGACGATAAGCGGTATGAGTTCTCCCGGGTTTTCAGCGTAAAGCCTTATCTTATCTCCTCTTTTCTTGATTGACGTGACGCCGTCGAATCCGAGTTCCTCCACGTCCACTTTTTTGTCGAATGCGACTTCGATGGAGGATGTGCTTTGTATCAGCTGTTTCAGCCGTGCGGGCCGGTCGACGGCCACTATGTCCCCGTGATTCATGATTGCGACTCGGTCGCATAATCCTTCGGCCTCCCCGATGTCGTGTGTTGTGAGGATGATGGTCGTCCCCTTCTTGTTGAATGTGTTGACAAGCTCCCGTATCAGCTTGACGCTTTCCACATCCAGGCCGGAAGTGGGCTCGTCCAAAAACAGCAGCTTGGGGTCGTTAATCAAACCCAACGCTATGATCAAACGTTGCTTCATGCCCTTAGACAGTGTTTTAACCTTGTCGTCCCTTCGCTCATACAGGCCAAACAGCTTCAGCAGGCTGACGGTTTTCTCGTTAATCTCTTGCCCCCCAAGGCCATACAGCTCCCCTATCAACGACATGTTTTTGGATGCCGACAAGTCGACGTAGGCGTTGGCCATTTCGGGAACGACCCCCATGATCTGCTTTGCTTTCAGGGGTTCTTTTCCCAGGTCATAGCCGCCGACATGTATGCTGCCCCGATCTGGCTTGAATAATCCGGTAAGCATCCGGATGGTGGTGGTTTTGCCCGCGCCGTTGGGGCCCAGGAACCCGAATATCTCTCCCTTATTGATCTCAAATGATATGTCGTTGACTGCCGTGAAATCGCCGTACTTTTTGCTCAGGCCCTGCACAGTGACAAGGGGGCCGGGTTCATCATCCATCGTCACTGCCTTTTTTTGCCCGGTCCTGTATTCCCAGGGCCAGCAGATTCTCTTCGGCCTTTATGCCTCTGATCTCGTCTTTCTTGATAAAGATGCTTTGGTTTTCAGATAACGCTGATTCTCCATTACCGTCTGTGAATATGCCTTTGCCTTTGAGCACCGTCAATGAAACGGCATAGTCCTCGGGGTGCGGGGGGATTTCCACTCCTTTCTTTAAGCAGATCAGTGCGGCATGAAATCCATTGGCGTTAAGAAAATGCCGTTTTACCGGCTTATCTGATGCAAAAGATGCTAGTTCGTTTAAGTCATATACCTTCATTTTTTACGGCCTCCCGCAATCATTGCTTTTACAAATTGCCGGTTAGACAGGATTCTTATCAGTACAAGGAGTATGAATGCCATGCCAAACCATGCATGTAGGTCCACGATCACTTGAGATCCTGGAGAAACCCCCCGGAGATAGCTAACCAACAATGGAATTGAGGTCAGTGCCGTTATGATAAATGTTGACATGCATGATTTTTCCAACAGGTGATCAGCCCTCACTTTTCCCCCTCTCCGAAATAGTTGTTATAGAATTCCGTCATTTTATCCATCATCTTTCTCCTTTCGATAACCTGCTCAAGCCATTTCTTCAGGTATGTCTTGCCTTTTTCTGTGGGAGAATAAATCCTTTTGTTGGGGCCCCCCGGGTTTTCTATCCAAGTGGAACGTAACAAGCATGCATCCTCCATCCTACCAAGGAGGGTATACATGGTGCCGGATTTGACGTGGTGCCTGCCCTCGCTTATCTCCCCTATCCTTTGCATTATCCTATAGCCGTGTGAGGGTTTCTCGCACACGACCCGAAGTATGAGAAACTGCATCCACCGTTTCTCGGGGTACCCGCAGGCATGGCTGTCACACATGATAACTATATAACAATGTTACATATTTAAATCTTTCGATGCCCGCACCACACCAACAAACCACGCTTATATTCATATATCCAAATATGTTTTCTGTATGGATTTGGGGCGTCAAGTCAAGATATTCAAGGCATTGGGGGATCCCACACGGCTTACGATAGTCAAACTGCTCTCCAAAGGCGAACACTGCGTGTGCCAGATAATACCTGCGACAGGCAAAAGCCAGCCCACCACCAGCGCACACCTAAAGATACTTTATGAGGCGGGGCTTGTGAAATACCGCAAAGACGGAGTCAGCGTGTTCTACTCGCTCGCAGACAACAAGCTGAAAAAAACCCTCAAAGACGTTGAAGAACTCGAGTGAACACCCCCCAAACAGTGCAG
>CAYUFO010000107.1:0-6479 GCA_964443985.1 uncultured archaeon
GCGCCTCACGCTCGTCGTGAAGAGCCCAAGGCCCAACTGCACCGACGAGCTCCAGAACCAGGGAGAGCTGGGCGTCGACTGCGGCGGCCCTTGTCCACCGTGCCCCACCTGCTTTGACGAGCGCCAAAACCAGGGAGAGCTGGGCGTCGACTGCGGCGGCCCTTGTCCACCGTGTCCCACCTGCGATGACGGCGTGAGAAACCAGGGAGAATTGGGCGTCGACTGCGGTGGCCCATGTCCCGAATGCGGGACCTGCACCGACAACGAGAGAAACCAGGGGGAAGTCGGCGTCGACTGCGGCGGCCCCTGCCCCGCCTGCGAGCTCTACAGCTGCGAGGACGGCATGAGAAACCAGGGAGAGCTCGGCGTCGACTGCGGCGGGCCCTGCGAGCCCTGCTTTTGCGATGTGCGAACCCTTTCGTTCACCGACACCAAACAGGAAGGATATATCATTGATTCCACCGACCCCCCCGACGGCATCCCCGACAGGGTGCTCACCGGCTCCTACAACATTGTTGGCGATAACGTATATGCCAACACACCCGAGACGGCGACAGATGATCATATCGTCGCCGTCCTCGCCTTCCCCCTAGCAGACCTTCGCGCCAACGTCACCGACGCCACCATCTACGTCACCGTGTATCAATCATCGGGGCGTCCCGCCGACACCCGCGTCGACCACGTCGAATGCCGGGGCGCCCTCAGGGAAGCAGACTATTCCTCCGACCCGCTCCACGAAAACATCGGCGTCATCATCGCCGCCAACGCCTCCAACGGACGCCACAGCCTCCCGGTGACGCCCTACGTCAACGACGACCTCGCGGCCGGCCGACCCTATTCCTGCTATCGCCTCTACTGGGATAACGCGTCCCTTGGGAAGCGAAACAATGGCCAAACCGACCGGCGCGTCTTTTACGGCGTCGGCGGGGACTTTCCCCCCCGCATGACCTACGTCCAGCGTCCCTGCGTGGACTGCTACACGAACGCCGACTGCGAGCGCTTCGCGCCCGAGGACCGCGGCTTCGTCTGCCGGGGCGGGCGGATACAGGAGCATCTGTTTAGCTTCCGCTGCGAGAATCCCGGCACCGTCGCGGCCACGTGCGTGACCGGCGAGTCTGTGCGCACCCTCAAGACCTGTGCGGGCTCCCTCACCTGCGTCGACGGGGAAGACGAATGCTTCCCCGAGCACTGCTACAACGGCGAGATGGACAACTACACCGAAGAGGACGTCGACTGCGGGGGCAAGTGCCGACCCTGCCACTGCTTTAACGGCATCCGCGACCGGGGCGAGGAGGGCGTCGACTGCGGCCTGTCCTGCACGCCGTGCCCGCCGACGCCCCGCGACGACATCGCCCCGGCGGTGCTCATCCGCGCACCCCGCAGGTATTCCACCTACCATGAGCGCAACCAGCAACTGATGGTCACACCCAACGAGCCTACGCAGTGGTGCCGCTACCGCCTCAACGACGGTGCCATGCAGGATTTCCCCAACGCCACCATGGTGCGCACGCTCCCCGGCGCAAACACGATATTCGTCGCCTGCGCAGACCTCGCAGGAAACGTCGGCAACGCGTCGGTGACGTTCACCGTCGAGCCGTGGGAGTCGATGCTGTGCCCCGCCGAAGGCGTGGATGCCCCCTATACTCGATACTTCTCCGAGGCTGAGGCCTACACGATACCCGGTCCCTTGGAGGTCGACGCCTGCAACCGTACCGGTTTTGACTCGGTCCTCCGTGCCGTAGACGTCAACGATTCGGTTGCACTCACAAAAGAGCTCTCGGACGGGTTCATCGACCCCGTCGGATTGCCAGCGCTTTCCTTCGACTGCCGGGGAGGGGTCTTCCAGCAGATGGGCTACCTGCGGCTGCGCGCGGGCATCGATGCGGGGGGGCTTCGGCCCAACGCCACCGTCGTCGTCTACTTCAACGCCTCGGACGTGGCGCAGGCCAACACGGCCTGGCGCATCCAGCCGTACGTGTCCGAGGATGCCGTCGACAGGAATGCCTCCATCGACATACCCTACGCCCCGCGGCCTTCGGCTTGTGCGGCGGGAGGCGTCGCGCTCGCCTACCAGGAGCTCCCGCTTTCGGCGTTCGTGCCCTTCTTCGCGGAACGGGGGGCCGTCGACCTGCGCCTGGCGCTCTACACGAGCAACATCGGCGCCGCCCTCGTGCCCGTCGAGATCGAGTTCGCCCCCTAGCCATGGATGTCCTCTTCCACTTCTACCTGGCCGCGGCGGCGGGTGCGCTGGTGACCTACCTGCGGGGCTTCAGGCTGTCGGCGAAAACGATAGCTTTTCTGGCTGCGGCCTCGTGCCTCATCGACGTCGACCACCTGCTATTGTTCGTTGACATTCGGCTGCCCGTCCTCCATAACGTCTTTTTCATCAGTGCCGTGGGCGTGGGGACTTACTACCTAACTCGCTGGGCAAAAACCGACTCCGCTTTCGCCCACGACGTCGCCGTCGTCTTCTACGCCATGCTGTGGGGACAATTGCTCGCCGACACCAGCTACGGCCTCTACGGCGTTCCCCTCGTGTTCCCCCTTTCGACAACCAGCTTCGAGGTCCCCCGGTTCTTCGAGCAAAACATCTCGGCGACCATCATGAGCCCGCCAGTGACGCGCTTATCGGTCGCCCTGACGCTCTACCTTGCCGTCATCGCAGCCATCATCATCCTCGACCGCCGGCTTTTCGGGCACGTGCAGGCGAAGCGAGAAGAAGAGGTACCAGAACACCAGCATCCACGCTGAGAACATGACCCAGCCGATGTGGGTGTGGACGGTCTGCAGCACGCCGGTGTGGCCGTAGACGTATCCCGAAAGGCTGATGAGGACGACGCGCAACACGTTGGACAGATACGTCCCCAGATAGCCGAGGGCGAGCATGGCGTAGCCGGTCTTTCGCATCCGGGGAAAGATGAAGAGTATGATGACGACCGCCGCAGTGTACGCCGCCATCGACCAGATGCCCGTGCACGCCGACACGATGGAGATGCCGATGCGGTCGCCGTTGAGGGCGGTGTAGCGGTAGACGGTGCCCATGAGGTCGACCTCGATGCCCACAAGGCGCAAGATGGCCACCGATATGACGGCCGTCGGGCGGATGAGCGGGTCCACGAAGGCGCCTTCAAGCGTATCGACGGCGTGGTATCCGAGGATGGCGGCCAAGGGGATGAGCGGCGGTGCCAGAAGGTGGTGATAGCCCCTGACGGAAAAGAACACGAGAGTCGCTCCCGCAAGCAGCACGCTGAGCTCGTCGACGGAGAACGGAGCATTGCTGATGCCTGCGGGGATGCTTATGATGCTGTAGGCGATGGCGAGGACACCGACCACTATGCCCGCACTCTTCTTGCGCCCGCAGGGGGTCTTTGGAGGGTTCTTTCGTGCCCGGTAGAGGATGGCGGCCCCGGCTATCACCCAGACGAAGACGATGAGGATGCCGAACTCGCTTTGCGGCGGCGTGACGAGGTCGGCGATGAGCAGCAGGAAGACGGCGGCTATCCAGTAGGTGACGGAGCGGTCGGGTGCCATGGCTCAGCGGATGTCAGTCGGCGAGGAGGTTCTTGGCGTCGACGACGATGACGCCCTTGGCCGCGGCGGCCTTCAGAGGCGATGTGAACGATGCTTCCTTGTTGGCGACGATGACGCCGTCCATGCCGGTGTAGTCTTTGCCGTCATGGGGCTTTGCGTCATACACCCTCTCGATCTCTTCGGGGGCGTACCAGGGGTCGGCGCCGTAGACGTCGCAGCCGGCCTGTTTGAGGAGATTTATGAGTGGTTTGCTTCGCGCATAGGCGTCCTCCTTGAGGCCTTCACGGAAGCTGAGACCGGCAACGCAGACTTTCGCACCCCCTGCGGATACGCCCTTTCGTGCGAGTTCTTGTAACATCTTGTTGCGGAAGTGTGCCGCCATGTCGTCGTTGACGCGGCGGGCGGCCTCGATGACGGGAGCGGTCTTTTCCTCTTTTTTCAGCTCCTGGATGATGAAGTGGGGGTAGACGGGGATGCAGTGGCCGCCGACGCCGATGCCTGCTTCGTGGATGTTGCAGTACTGGTGGTTGGCGGCCTCGCGTATTTCCCAGAAGTCGAGGCTGTAGAAGTCGCAGACGCGGTAGAGTTCGTTGGCGCAGGCGATGTTGACGTCGCGGTAGACGCCTTCGGCGACTTTGGTGAGTTCGGCGGCCTCGCAGCTTGACACCGTGGAGGCGGCCTTGCAGAATTGCGTGTAGGCGTCGAAGGCCCGCTTCGTGCTCTCCTCGTCGATGCCGCCGACGATCTTGGGAAATTCCTTGAAGCGGCTGATGGAGTAGCCGGTCATGATGCGCTCGGGGCTGTAGGCGAGGTAAAAGTCTTCGCCGGCTTTCAAGCCGCTTTCCCCTTCGAGGATGGGGGCGACGCGTTTGCGGGTCGTGCCGACCGGCACCGTGGTCTCCAGGACGACGAGGTCGCCCTTCTTCAACCCCCTGCCGACGCCGCGCATGGCGGCCTCGATGATGGAGTAGTCGGGAAGCTTGTAGTCGTCGATGAAGAGCGGCACGATGACGATGTGGACGGTGCTGTCTCGCGAGCCCTGCACGGGGTCGGCGGTGGCGGAGAGGTTCTTGCCGACGTACTTTTCAAGTGCTTCCTTGAGGCCGGGTTCCCCCTCGAAGGGTGCTTGCTTTGCGTTGATTTTTTCGACGGTCTCTTTGTTGACGTCGACGCCGATGCATCGGAGTCCTGCATCCGCGACGACGGCTGCGAGGGGGAGTCCTGCCTTGCCGAGGCCGACGACGGAGATGATGTCTTGTGTCATGGTGGCTTCCCTTGGTCTTTTTCAAATCATGATGGTATCGGACGTCATGTCCTTGAAGTCCTGGTCACCGGTGAGCACCTTCCCTGAAATGCGACGGGCGGCTGCGAGGGTGAAGGCGTCGATGGCTGAAAAGCCTTCTATCAAGCGTATTTCTCCCGCACGGAATGCGAGGTCCTCGTCGACGTCTATGGGGGTGGTGATGTTTTTGATGAATGTCAGGGCTTCCTCGCGTTTATCCACGCCGGCCTGCTGGGTGAGGCGGTAATAGATCTCATAGAGGTTGGCGGTCGTTGTGTAGATGTGTTTTTTGTGTGTTTTCAGGAGGTTGGCGACCTTCTCGCCTCGTGTTCCTCCCTTGAAGAGTTCCATCCAGGCGAAGCTGTCGACGACGAGGTTCATCGTTCTTTGTGGTGCTCGTGCCTGAATCCTTCGAGGTCGAGGTTCGGCATGCTCCCGAGCATGTCGTCGATGCTTTTGACGGGGGTGAAGACGATCTTTTCATCTTCGACATCGATGGCGAATTTCGAGGACTTCATTTTTTTTCGAATGGCCTTGGGAAGCACCATCCTTCCATTTTTGTCAATATTTACCATTATCGACATTTTATTCACTGATTATTTTTATTGGAATGAATAGTTATAAATGGTTTAAACCCTCCCATTGCATCTGACCTACCCGGACGCCATCTCCTCGAACGCCTTGACGATGGCGTCGGTGTCGCCGGGTTGCAGCTGGGGGTGCACAGGCAGGCTGATGACCTGCTTCGTGTATTCCTCTGTCTTGGGGAGGCTTTCGCTGCCGTAGCCGCGGTCCTTGAACGACTTCTGCTGGTTGATGGGGACGGGATAGAAGATGGCCGAGCCGATTTCCCTTTCCTTGAGCTTCTCGAGTACCTGGTCGCGTGTCCGTGGAAACTCATCGGTCACCCTGATGGTGTATTGGTGGTACACATGACGCGTGTTTTCCTTTGTTTTTGGGGGAACGATGCCGTCGATCTTTGAGAGGCCCTCGGTCAACGCTTTCGCGTTGGCGACGCGCTTCTCGTTGAAGCCTTCGACCTTGCCCAGCTGGACGAGGCCGATGGCGGCGCAGATGTCGGTCATCCTGAAGTTGTAGCCGAGGATGTCGTGGTAGTAGCGGACGGCCGAGCCGTGGTTTCGGATGAGCCTGGCCTGCTCGGCAACGCGTTCGTCGTTGGTGGTTATCATGCCGCCTTCGCCCGCCATCATGTTCTTGGTGGGGTACAGGCTGAAGGTGCCGGTCCCAAAGCCGCCGACGCGCGTGCCCCGCCATTCGGCGCCGTGGGCCTGGCAGGCGTCCTCGCAGACGGCGAGACCCTTGTCTTCGGCGATGTCCATGACGGCGTCCATGTCGCAGGGGTTTCCGTAGAGGTGGATGGGGAGGATGGCCCTCGTCTTGTCTGAAATGGCATCTTGTATGAGGTCGCAGTCGATGTCGTAATCTTCGCCGATGTCGACGAAGACCGGCCGGGCATTCGCCATGAGAATGCTGTTGGCCGACGCGATAAAGGTGAAGGCGGTGGTGATGACCTCGTCGCCGGGCTTGACGCCCTGAGCCAGAAGCGCGGTATGCAGGGCCGTCGTCCCGCTCGTCGTCGCGACGGCGTGTTCGGTGCCGCAGTAGTCGGCAAAGGCTTCCTCGAAATCCCGGGTCTTGGGGCCAC
>CAYUFO010000108.1:0-6416 GCA_964443985.1 uncultured archaeon
CGAGGTCGTAGACCGCTATCTTTTCGTCCTTCTTCTTGTCAAGCCCGTAGGCGAGGCTCGCCGCCGTGGGTTCGTTGATGATCCTGAGCACCTCGAGGCCCGCTATCTTGCCTGCGTCTTTCGTGGCCTGGCGCTGGCTGTCGTTGAAGTAGGCGGGCACCGTGATGACGGCCTGCTTGACGTCCTCGCCGAGGTGGGCTTCGGCGTCGGCCTTGAGTTTCGCCAACACCATGGAGCTGATCTCTGCGGGGCTGTAGTCCTTGCCTGCGACCTCGATTCTTACGTCGCCGTTCTTCGCCTCCTTGAGGGGGTAGGGGACCTTCTTCTTGTCTTCCGTGATTTCCTTGCTTTTGTATTTTCTGCCGATGAATCGCTTCACCGAGAAGACCGTGTTGCCCGGGTTGGTGACGGCCTGGCGCTTGGCGGTCTGGCCGACGAGGCGGTCGCCATCCTTGGTGAAGGCCACGACCGACGGCGTCGTTCGGTTGCCTTCGGCGTTCTCGATGACGCTGGCCTTGCCGCCCTCCATGACGGCCATGCATGAGTTGGTGGTTCCGAGGTCGATCCCGATGACTTTTGCCATTTTTCCTTGATTCCTCCGATTAGTCTATCTTTTTCACTGCGACCTTGACCTTCGCGGGCCGAAGCACGCGCTCGCCGACCCGGTAGCCGGCTTCGAGCTCCTCGATGACGCGGTCTTCGGGGTGCTCGGTGGTCGGTTCTGCGATCATGGCGTCGTGGACGTCGGGGTCGAACCGCTCTCCCTTTGCGGCGATGCGGGTGACTCCCTGCCGTTCGAGGACCTGGTCGAGATGGTCGAGGGTGAGGGTGACGCCGTCAAAGAGCGGGCCCTCCGGCGAGCTCGTTTTCGCGGCGGCGAGCGCCCGCTCCAAGTTGTCTCTCACGCCGAGGATGGAGACGAGCAGGTCGTCGGTGGCGCGCCGGCAGGCGGCCTCGCGCTCGCGGGCGGCCCGCTTTTGGTGGTTCTCGTATTCGGCCTGCAGCCAGGCGAGCTTTTCCTTGAAGTCGTTTGCGGCGGCGGTGGCGTCGTCGAGCTCTTTTTTGAGCGTCGCTTCGTCGGCGTCTTTCGGCCTTTTTTTCTTTTTATCTTTCGCTGCCATCAGGCTCCACCCCCGCTGGGCGACAAATTTAATGGGTTTGAGTGTTTATAAAGCTTTCGCCGACAGCCGAAGCATACCCGCACCCTCCCGGGTTTCGCTGAGAAAAGAGACACGCTACTTGCGCAAGTGCCGCGTCTTCTTGCGGCGCTTCTTCAGCTTGTGCTTGCGCATCTTCTGCAACTTTCGCTTGCGTCCACAGGGCATGAAACAGTCACCTACCTGAGATTGTGAGAAAGAGACTACAACATACGCCAATAAAAATCAATACCGCCCCTTCCTCCTAGGTGTCCGGTAGCGGGAGCGCACCCTAGGCCGCTCCTGCTCGTCCCCGCTTTCTGCAGCCTCCGATCCCCTCCCATTCTTATTAGCGCTCCCCGAACCCTTCTTTGCCGCCTTCCCCGCAGACTTCTTGATCCCCTTCTTTTTGGCGGGTTTCTTCTTCCCCCCCGACGCACGCTTCTTCTTCGGCTTCCCGGCCTTCTCCTCTTCTGGCGTGACCGTCTCCCCAGCGGGGGCTGATGCTGAGGGCGTGCCTGCCTCAAGGCCCTCCTCGGCCCACAGGTCGTCGACAAGCTCTTCGGTCTCGTCCTTCTGCTTGGGGACGGCCAAGTCCTTCGGTCGTCTTTCAGGCGAGACGATGGGGGCCGGCTTCTTCCCGGGTATCTGCTTTTTGATCTTCGCGCTCCCAGCCTCGACTTTCAAGGCGGGCTTGGGTGCCGGGTCCGCCCTCCCCCTGACCGGCCGCATCGCGATGATGATGAGGGCGGCGGCGCCGAGCACGATGAGCGCCATGAACAAGAGCATGGCGCTGCGCTTGGAATCCCGGTCGGGCGCCTCGCCATCGCCCGCCTGCACGGGCACCGTCGAGGCGGCAGCGACGGTGGTCGCGGGCTCAGGGACAGAAACTGTCGTCGAAGGAGCCGCGATGGTCGACGGAGGCATGCTCGTGGACGTGGCGGGCGCCGTTGCCGGGGGAGCGGCAGCCTCCACCCGCCGAGCCTCCTCGGTGACGGCCGCAAGGGCGTCCCGGGCGTCGCCTGCCGACACGCTGAACCGGTGTCGATAGGAACGCGACACCCGCTGGCCTGCTTTCTCGATGACCCGTTCAAGCCGGCAGTACTGGACGACCTCCCAGTCCTCCTGCCCGGCCACGATGGCCTCGTCGACCCGCTCGTCGATGATGCGATGGCAGTCGTCTGACTCGTAGGGGATGCGGTGCGGGCTCTGATAGCGGTCTGAGAGATAATTCGCCCCCACGCAGAAGGCGTGGACGCGGGCGCACGTCTCATCCGCGCTCGCGGCCGCATCGAACCATGAGCGTGCCTTGTCGACGGTCGTCTGGACGTCGGGGTCGCCGCACACCCATTCGCGGGCGAGCTTGGCGCCCACCGGGCACTCGCTGTAGTCGACGTGCTCTTCCCAGTCGTTGAAGAACTCCTCGGGGATGTTGGCGGGATGGATGTCGCCCACCGACAACGCGGCGCAGCCGTCTTCGTAGCGGCTTCCCGCGATGGAGGCGGCGAGGTCGCAGAACTCCCCGCCGTATTCGCTGCCCGTGGCAAGGCAGTCGTCGGCGACGTCTGCCCCCCATACCTCGATCACCGCCTTGCGGCAGAAGGACTGGTGGGCGACAGGCCCCCATGCGGAGGCGACGGGCGCGAGAAAGACCACGAAAAAGGCGAACGCAGCGACGAATCTCCTCATCGGAGTATCATGTGATTCTTAAGTTAAAAATCCCAAGAACCGTCCACGATGGCCGAAGACGACTTCCTTGACGTCGACCTCAAGCGCAACGAAATAAAGCAGGTCTTCAAGGAGGCGCTCCGCGAGCTCTTCAAGGAGAAATACGTCTTCGACCCCGACCCTGAAAAAAGACTCATCGACGTCGAGCACGTCGGCTCGTATCCCAACTTCACCTGCCTCCTCCACGACGCCATCCGGGAGGGCGTCAAAGACTACCTCGAAGGCATCGACTGGCAACCTGCAGGCGGCCGCGACCGGGAGTCGAGTCCATGACCGCAGACTCTGAAGGAAAACGGTCCCTCACCGTCGACGAGGCCATGATGCTCTTGCGCGAACAGTTCGCCCAGAAGAGGGCTGGCGACCGCCTCACGCTCGCCAAGCTACGGGCTAGCTTTATCGAATACTGCCGGGCCAAGGAGGGTGGCAGGCCGGCATCCCCCTGACCATGGACCCTTGCAGTGTCGCCGACAGGCTTTATCTCGCCCCGCTTGCCAACCTCGTCCCCCACGAGCGCGTCAGCTACAAGTTCCACTGGGACAGGTCCCGCTACCGGCGCACCGAGGGCATGGCGCCGCCCCCCGTCATCGTCACCCGGTTCCCTGATGCAGCCGGGGTGCTCGACGACGACCTCGAAGGCGAGAAGCTCGTCATCCTCGACGGCATGCATCGAAGGAAGCTCTACGAGCGCGAGGGCTTCAGCCACGCACCCTGCCTTGCCGTCGACTACGACACCGTGACGCTTTCGGGATGGGACGGCATCCTCGAGCACCAGGGCATCGACCTCGAAGGCTGCCGCGTCCTCTTCGAACAGGTCCTCGACGAACTGCGCGCCCATCCGCTCCAGGATTTCGACGGCACCCCCATCGACTTCGACGGCGTCGTCGTCCGGGAGGGCGCAGACGACCTCGCCGTCCTGCGCAAAGGGCTCACGGCAGAAAGCCGCAGCGTCCTCTACGCATGTGCCGATCAAGGCTTTGCCACTCTTGCCGTCACCGCGCACAATCCCCCCCCCTACCATGGGGTGTCAATCATCGTGTCCGCCATCGAGTCCCGGTTTGAGCACAAATACAACAAATCCGACGCCCGCTGGGACGCCATCAAGGCCGTCTTCGCCGACGGCTCGGAGGAACATCTCTCCTCATCGACCAATGTCGTCCTCCTATTGCGCCCCCACTTCACCAAAGACGAGGTGTATGAGACCGCCCGCCGAGTCGCAACACAGGGCGACGAGTGGCTTTTGCCCCGAAAGAGCACCCGCCACATCATAGACGACCACGTGAACCCCCACGACATCCACATCGACCTCGCCTTGCTTCAGGACGACGGCAACGGGGACGCATGGTCGCGCACCCGCACGGCGCGAGAAAACCTATAGGGAATCGAGCATCCGAAGCAGGATGCCCATGTCGCCTGCGGGCATCACGTGGATGCCGCCGACGTCGAGGTCCTTGAGCTCGTCGACGATGCCCTGGGCAATCTCGACGCCCGCTTCGACGGGGTCGTCCGCCTTCTGCATCGACGTGAGCACCTGCTCTGGCATGGAGAGACCCGGCATCCCCGCGATGAAGCGGGTCATGTCGTAGTCGGCGAGGAGGACAACGCCTGCGAGCACCCTCGACCTGATGTCGTCGCCGAAGGCGTCCTCGTAGTCTGAGAGAAACGACGCCATCTCGCCGGGGTCGAAGACGGCCTGGGTCTGGAAGAACCGCGCTCCCTCGTCGAGCTTCCGCTTCGTCTTGGCGACCTCGCCGCCTAGGGGCGTGGCGCCGGGGCTGATGGCCGCGCCGACGTAGAAGCCGGTGGCTCCCTTGAGGTTTTGGCCTGCGAGGTCGCGTCCCTCGTTCAATCTGCCGACCGTCCGAAGAAGGCTCGCCGAGTCGAGGTCGTAGACCGCCTTTGCTTCAGGGTACTCTGAGAGCGGCACCTGGGGGTGGTCACCCGAGATGACGAGGAGATTTTCGATGCCGAGCGCCGCGGCTCCCAGGAGGTCGGCCTGCAATGCGAGCATGTTGCGGTCGCGGCAGGTGAGCTGATAGACGGGCTCGAGCCCCGCCGTCTTGACCATGAGCGAGCCGGCGAGCGAGCTCATGAGAAGCATGCTGCTCGGGCAGTCGACGACGTTGACGGCGGCGATGGCCTTCCGATGCTCGGCGAGGAGATAGAGTTCCTTTTCGAACGACGAGGCATCCGCCCCCCTTCTGGGCGCCACCTCGACGGTCGTGACGAAAGCACTCCCAAGCGATTCAGCGAGCCGGCTCATCCTACTTAAATATCGCTGCCTCCCATAAATATGCGGGCAGACGATGCTAGGCAGGATTATCGCGCTCATCGGGGTCGTGTTGGTCGTCTACGCGCTCGTCACCTCCCAGCCCCTGCTCGTCGCCGTCTCCGTCGGACTCATGCTCGCCGGCGTGCTGCTCACCCTCCAAGGCCGCCTCGAGCGCCAGGAGCACGACCTCGACGACGTCGAAGAGGAGGCCAGCCGGGGGGCCCTGGGAAGCTGGCGGCTCGTCGACCTCGACCATCGCCTCAAGCGCATCGAGAAGACCGCGAAACCATGAGAGTCAAATGGCACGGCCACGCCTCGTTTGAAGTGGAGTCGCAGGGTTTCGTCGTCCACGTCGACCCCCGAACCTTCCGGGGGCAGGCCAAGAAGGCCGACCTCGTCCTCGTCACCCACGCCCACGAGTCGCACTTCGACGTCGAGGGCATCCGGGCCGTCGCCAAGCCCGACGCCCTGCTGGCGGGGCCGGCGAGCGCGGTCCGCGGGGTATTCGGCCACGCCCATCTGCGGGACGTCGAGCCAGGCGATGTCTTCGATCACGGACGCTTCACCGTCCACGTCACTCACGCCTTCCATCCCGAAGGCGACTACCACCCCCAGAGCGAGGGTGTCGGCTACGTCGTCGAGGCTGAGGGCAGAAGGCTGTATCACGCCGGCGACACCGGCATACACCACGGCATGCACTTCCTCGAAGACATCGACGTCGCCCTCGTCCCCATCGGGGGCCTGTTCAACCTCTCCATGCACGAGGCGGTATCGGCGACGAAGCTCATCAACCCCGACATCGTCGTCCCCATGCATTATGGGCGAAACGACTACTATCCCACAGACCCTCACCGTTTCAAGCAGCTCGTCGAGGCCGACACCCATGCTCGGGTCGAGATTCTCGAGCACGGCGAGCTCTACGTGTAGAAGAAGTTAGTCGAGGTCGGCTTTTTCTCCGTGGAATTCGTGCTGTGTAAGGAGGCCCGTCTTCGGGATTTCGTCGATGAACTCGACGTTGTGGATGACGGCATGGACGGGTTGGGCGCCATCTTTATTAACTTCGACCACGTTCGCCTCGATGTCGAGTCGCCGGTGTCGGGCGGCGTAGAGGTCGTCGACTTTTCCGGTCACCGTTCCATAGAAGCTCTTGTTCTTGCCGTCGCTGAGGCCGACGTGGCTGTGGACGAAGTTGACTTTTTCGAGGACGCCACACTCTTTGCCTTCGATTTTGAAGACGCCTTCTCCCTTGTAGACGCGGTTGTCGTCGAGCACGGTCGTCATCG
>CAYUFO010000109.1:0-6379 GCA_964443985.1 uncultured archaeon
ACCCAGCCGGCGTGGCGGCCCATGACCTCGACGATGATGACGCGGTTGTGGCTTTCCGCGGTCGAGTGGAGCTTGTCGATGGCGTCGACGGCGGTGGTGACTGCGGTGTTGAATCCGATGGTGGTCTCGGTCGCCGAAAGGTCGTTGTCGATGGTCTTTGGTATGCCGATGACGGGGGCTCCGAGGTCGTGGAGCTTCTTGGCGACGCCGAGGGTGTCGTCTCCCCCGATGGCGATGAGGGAGGATAGCCCCAAGTCGGCGATGTTCTGTTTCGCCTTCTCGCCGCCGCCCTCTATCTTGAAGGGGTTGGTGCGGCTCGACCCGAGGATGGTGCCGCCCTTGTGGAGGATGCCCGACGTCGAGTCGAGGTCGAGGGGGACGGTTATCGAATCCATGAGGCCGCCCCAGCCGTTGCGGATGCCCGTGACTTCCCAGCCGTACTTCCCGATGGCGGTGCGCACGACGGCCCGAATGGCCGCGTTGAGTCCGGGGCAGTCGCCGCCGCCGGTGAGGACGCCGATGTTCATGCTATCCTATTACCCGGGCGTGGTTTTAAAAGAATTGCGGGAGGGCGTGTGGGGTAGCGGCTGCCGGGCTCGAGGTCGCTCAAAGCAATCCCTGCCCGCGCAGTACCCCGTCGACGGCCGCCTTGCTCTCCCGGGCGGGCTCGACGAGGGGAAGCCTGAGGGGCCCCGCGGGCATGCCGAGTGCGTTCATAGCGTACTTGACGGGGGCGGGGCTCGTCTCTATGAAGAGGACCTTGAAGAGCGGCAGCAGTTCCTCGTGGATGGCCAGGGCCTTGTCAATTTTCCCGTCCAAGGCCAGCGAGACCATTTCTGAAACCCGTGCGGGGACGATATTGCTCGCCACCGAAACGACGCCCTTGCCGCCGGCCTCGATGATGGGAAGCGTCAATGCGTCGTCGCCCGACATGACCGTGAATCCTTCGATGGCTATCTCCTGGCGTATCTGGTCCATGTCGCCGGTCGCGTCCTTGATGCCCACGATGTTGGAGAATCCGGCAGCAAGCCGTCTGCTCGTCTCAGGCAATATGTTGACGTTGGTACGGCCGGGCACGGTGTAGAGGACGAGGGGAAAGTCGACCGATTGGGCTATCTTGACGTAGTGCTGGTAGAGGCCCTCTTGAGTGGGCTTGTTATAGTAAGGCGATATGAGGAGCGCGCCGTCGGCGCCGGCATCGAATGCGTGGCGGGTGAAGTACTCTGCTTCGGCGGTGGCGTTGCTACCGGTGCCGGCGAGCACGGGGACGCGGCCGTCGGCTTCGTCGACGACGATTTCGACGACCTTGACGTGTTCGTCGGGCGTCAGCGTCGGCGATTCGCCGGTCGTCCCGCAGGGGACCAAGCCATCGATACCGGCTTCTATCTGGCGTTCGACGTTGGTGCGCAGCCCCTCTTCATCGAGCAAGCCGTCGGGCCTGAAGGGTGTGATGAGCGCCGTATAGGTGCCGCGGAAATCCATGGTATGCCTCGGAAGCTGATTAAATACCCAGGGATATAAATTCATTTCGATGAAGCAGTACTTTCCGGGCGTCTACGAGCTCAACAACCGACCCCACACCCGAAGCGCTGTCCCCGGCACCGCTGTCTACGGCGAGAACCTCGTTCGCGTCAAGGGCGCGGAATACCGGATGTGGGACCCCTTCCGAAGCAAGCTCGCCGCAGGCATCATGAAGGGGCTCTCCACGTTCCCCTTCGCCAGGGACACCAACGTCCTCTACCTCGGGGCGTCAAGCGGGACCACGGCGAGCCATCTCGCAGACGTCTGCACGGGAGGGCGCATCTACTGCGTGGAGTCGAGCTCCCGGATGATGCGCGAGCTCCTGCCCGTCTGCGCCCGGCGCAGGAACATGGTCCCCGTCCTCGCCGACGCCATGCACCCCAGACGCTATGCGGGAAGCGTCCCCGCGGTCGACGTCGTCTACCAGGACGTCGCCCAGCCGAACCAAGCAGACATCCTCCGAAGGAACATCGAGGTCTTCCATCCGAAGACCGCGTTTCTCGCCATCAAGGCGCGAAGCATCAACGCGGTGAGGAGCCCCAAGAAGGTGTTCAAGGCGGAAGTGGGAAGGCTGCGAGAGCACTACCCCGTCATCGAGGAGATCAAGCTCCCCCCCTTCGAAAAGGACCACATCCTCGTCGTCGTCAAGCCGTGAGGCCCCCGACGGTGATGAGCGTGGCATGCGGGCCCTCGAGGGTGGGAAGGCCGTCCTCTACTGATGCAATCGTTCGACCCCCCGCCTTTAAGGCGTTAAGGGTTCGAGTAGGCCGTGATTCTTCGAATTCCGAGACGATGAGGGAACCCGGCCGTTCGTTTTTCAGGGACACGATAGCGGCTATCATGTCGGCTGACTTTGCTTGATCGTTGATGAGAGGATAAGCATCGCCGCGGTCGCGCGATATGACGTTGGTGCAGATGACGTGGTCGAAGGTCCGGCCGCCCAGGATCTCGCGTCCTTTCTTGGACGTTATGTCGGCGTTGAGGACCTGCACGTTGGGCAGATCGCCGAAGATGGTGCCCTGGTCGTTGAGGACGCCGTCTTCGACATCGACGGCAGTGAACCGAGCCGTAGGATGTCGTTTCGCTAGCGAGAGGACGTTGCTGTGCCCGGGCCCGACCACGAGGACGTCCTTGTCTTTGAAATCGAGGCGGTCCCCGATTGTGGCGATGAACTGTTCGTCTGGGGAGGAGGAGGCTTTAATGGAGGGCACTGTTTTCGGATCAAACCTCGCCCTATGCGAGGGGGGTTGTTTTTCACGCATCGTATCCTCAATAAGGGTTGGGGAAGGAATCAGATAAATACGCCATTTATATTGGCCAGGGCAAAGTTTCTAACTATGGTCCTCGAGGTGGAGATAAAGGCCAGATGCCGCGACCGGGCCGGCGTCGAAAAGCGGCTGGCCGACCTGGGGGCGACCTTCGACGAGGAAGTCACGCAGGAGGACGCCTACTACACCTGTCCGTGGCGCGATTTTCGAAAGACTGACGAGGCCCTCCGCGTCCGAGCAGAGGAGAAGACATGCTATGTCACCTACAAGGGCCCAAAAATCGATGCCGAATCCAAGACCCGCGAGGAAATAAACGTCGACGCCGAGGCAGGCATGAACGAGGTGTTCAAGAAACTCGGCTTCAACATCGCAGGCATCATCCGAAAGACCCGGGGCATCTATCGGCTGGGAAAATTCACGCTATCCCTCGACGACGTCGACCAACTCGGCTGCTACGTCGAAATCGAATCCGACGACCTCGCCGACAAGGAAGAGATGTTCTCGCTCATAAGCCAGCTCGGCATGAGCCGAGACGACTGCACGACGAAGTCGTACCTCGAATTATTCTCCGAGCAGGCTTCCGAGAATCCGAAGGACGGTGCCGACTAACGTGGCGCCGACGGCTATCCAGACGCCGATGACGATGATCTGCGCCCACGGAGGGAGCGCGAGTCCCTTTCGCAAGACGAAGTCTGCGATGGAGCGGCTTGCATCCCCGACGCCGAGGTCCCAGTCGTTCATCCCGGTAAGCCATTACCCCCCCCCCGCAAGTATTTAAGAGCGGATAGGTTATGCATCTGATAAGAATTTTTCGGGATTCCTGGTCACTGTTGAAATCCGAACCAAAGGTTTTCCTGCCCCGTCTTTTCACCACCATGCTCTATACCTTTTTCAGCCTGTACACCGCAAATCTCTCCTTGAGATTCGCAGCCGCCATGCACCAGGCGTATGCGAGAGGGATGGGGGTCGTGACCGTCGTGGAGCCGTTCGCCTTCGAGTTCCTCACACTTTTTTCGGCCTCCCTCATCATCTATGCCGTCGACATCATCTCATACGCGATGTATCCCTCCATCGTGGCAGCGTACCGTCAGGGACGGCCCATCCGGCTGAGAGCATCGTTGACGGCGGCCCTCAGGGTTTGGCCGACGCTTGCGGCATTTGCATTGCTGGTGTTTCTCGTGCTCGCCATCTTCGCCGCCGGAACCTACACTGCCTACCACCTCACGCTCTCGCGTCAATCGATTCTCCCCCTCCTACCACTCCTCATCGCGTCGGTGCTCTTTCTGTTGGCGTTCTCGGTGCTCTTCTTCTTCGTCATACCCGTCGCAGTCGTCGAGAGGAATGGGCCGCTCACGACGCTGAAACGGAGCGTCTCGCTGGGCGTCCGCCACCGCAACGACGTCACCGCGACGGTCGCATTGTTCGCCCTCCTCGTTTTCGCCACATTCGTCGTGGCAGGCATCTATCAGTTCGTAGGCGGAGCGCTCGCCGTCATCGCGGTCATCCTCTATCTGGCAGGCCGCCTGCTACAGGCAGTCATCTACACGTACATCAGCGTCGTCAATCCAGCCCTCTACTTCGATGCCGTGGACGGCACCATTAATAAGGTGCGAAAAAACACTACATAACGCTCTGCCATGAAGCGCATCACCTACGAAAAAAACGATAGAGGCACGCGAAAAATCCTCGAACGCGGACTCGGCGATGTCGAAAATGCTTCCGCTGTCGTCGCCCCCATCATCGCAGCAGTACGCAGGCGGGGAGACGCCGCCCTCGTCTCCTACACAAAGAGATTAGACCGCATCTCGCTCAAACAAGAAGACATCAAGGTCTCCGCACGGGAGATGAGAGCCGCCGAAAAGCGGGCGGACAAGACGCTCGTATCCTCGCTGAAGCACGCAACGAGGAACATCACGCGATTCCACCGCGAACAACTCAGACGGCTGCCGCCGACCTGGTCGACGACGGTCGAAGAGGGCGTCGTCGTCGGGGAGAAGCGCACGCCCATCGATTCGGTGGGCTGCTACGTGCCCGGCGGCCTTGCGAGCTACCCCTCGAGCGTGCTGATGACCGTTATTCCCGCCAAGGTCGCGGGCGTCAAACGCGTCGTCGTCGTATCCCCGCCGCCGATTGGCGACCTCGTCCTCGCCGCCTGCAGGATATGCGGCGTCGACGAAGTCTACCGGGTCGGCGGCGCCCAAGCCGTCGCCGCCCTCGCCTACGGGACGAAAAAGATGCGCCCCGTCTCCAAGATCGTCGGTCCGGGCAACAAGTATGTCACCGCCGCCAAGAGCCTCTGCTACGGCCGCGTCGACATCGACATGCCCGCGGGGCCAAGCGAGGTGCTCATCCTCGCCGACGCCTCCGCCGACCCCCGCTTCGTCGCCGCCGACCTCCTCGCCCAGGCCGAGCACGACCCCGATGCCGCCTGCGTGGTCGCCTCGACGTCGGCGAAAGTCCTCGACGAGACGCGGAGGTGGGTTCTCAAGGAAAAGAAGACGCTCGAGCGCCAGGACGTGCTCGGAAAGAGCCTGAAAAACATCGCCCTCGTCGACGTGAAAAGCGAAAGACAGCTCGTCGAATTCGCCAACCGCTACGGCGCCGAGCACCTCGAGATCATGACCAGAAACGCCGCCGTCCTTGAAAAAATGGTCACGAATGCCGGGGCCATCTTCATAGGACCCTTTGCCCCAGTCCCCGCAGGCGACTACGCGAGCGGCGCCAACCACGTCCTGCCCACCTCAGGCACCAGCCGCTTCAGCTCGCCGCTCTCGGTCCGCGACTTCGTCACCTACACGAGCGTCCAAAAGATATCCAAAAAAGGACTTGCAAACCTCAAAGACGCCGTCATCACCCTCGCCACCTGCGAAGGACTCGACGCCCACGCCCAAGCCGTAGAGGAGCGGTTCCTTTAGGCAGCGCCTATGCTTTTTTCTTGGGAAAGAGATGCGTTCTCATCAGATTGTTGAAGCTTCGCTGATCGCCGGCATCGATGGCAAAGACGTCGCGGAGAACGTCAGGGTTATCGGCGAGACGTTTGTAGAGACCGCCAATGACACCAGATAGTTCGTCCGGGGTCAGTTTCCCGCGTTGAATCATACGTTGTCCGACATGTACCCGATCATAGATGAATCCGTGAAATCGTCGAAGCGCGCTAAAGGGTTCCTTTTGCTGCTTTACTGTTCTGATTAATGGAGTGTAGAGGTGAGAAAAGCAACGGGTGAACCACCGCTTGTTCTTGGCCGATGCCCCCGCAATCGGGGGGTTGCGAAGTTCAAGCAGCAGTTGCGAGCTTTCGATGTCGCCCTTCTCCTTGACAGGTTCGGTCACCCGCAGGGTAAGCTCCCGGTTAGAAAGCAAACGGGGGAGTCGTTCATCCAATTCATCGGCGAGCACCATCTGTTGCGCCCGCTCAAACTGCTCACCCCCCAATGCCCGTTTGTCTTTGATTTTGACCATCAATTCATTCTGGGAAGCCACCATTTATATGGTGCATCCCTCAATCCATAAGAGATGACCGAGGACAAGGAAACCCCGACGATTGAGCGTGTGGCGTCGGGTGTGGAGGGCTTGGACGCGATGCTTGAAGG
>CAYUFO010000110.1:0-6023 GCA_964443985.1 uncultured archaeon
TACGACCAGTTGTACCATCGAGTGATGTTGCCGAGGCTCGCGGCTGAAAGCGTTGTGGCGTTATACTGGGTGAGGTTGAATCCGCCGCTGATGTTGGCGTCCGATTCGACGCCTTCGAAAAACGAGAGCGTGATGACTGGATTGCCGAAACCCTGGTCGGCTGCGACGAGGGTGACATTAAATGGTTCACTTGCATTGAGCTCGGTAACGACGCCACCGAATTGAGTGAAATTCACCGAGACAATCTCGGGTGTCGCCTGCATGGCCGCGATGACGCCGGCGAGGTCGTGTGTGCGGTTGTGGGCGTCAAGCGACTCGACGGCTTCTCCTATGGGGGGGGCGGCAAACGATAGGCCGGCTAGGACGAGAAAGAGGCAGCCATACATTAGGATAAACTGTGACGCACCGTGCACACCCCATTGTTTCATGTTGTCGCTCTGAAGGGCAGGATATCCCTGCAGGTTGTTAGTAATATGGGACTGGGAGTAAATATATAAAAAGAACAGGGGCATATGCGATAGCCGCGTTCCTTTTTTTTACCCTACCCGCAATAAGGTGATATGCAGGAGTCACTCAAGCTGATTATCCTTTTGATAGCCCTGTCCCAAACGGCGGTGGCCGCCGATTACACGCGGGACTACATGCGCCCCGCCTGGAATTATACCCTCCCCGAGGTGATAAGCGACATATACCTCGACGACCTCGACGGGGACGGAGACTTCGAGGTGTCTGTCTCGGCTTCGAGCTCGGGGCAGCTGCACGTCGTCGACCGGCGCGGGGAAAAGCTCTGGCAATACAATCATCCAGGCTACCTGCACGCCACCTACATCGCAGACATCAACGCCGACGGGAAAAAGGAGGTCTTCGCGTCCACCGGAGACCGCATCCACGTGCTCACCACCCAAGGGGAGCTCTACGACCGATTCTACACGAGCAACAACCCCTCCAAAGAAATTGACGCAGGCGACCTTGACGGCGACGGGAGCTTGGAACTCGTTGCCACCGCCTATGATGTCGGCGCCTGCGAGGATAATTACGTGTTCGCCTTCGACCATGAGGGAGAGGCGTATGCGACCACCTATAACACTGGCCTGGCCCTCCCCTTCGCCCTCTCGGTGAGCGAAATCGACGGCTCCGACCACGTCCTCGTCGGACTGATATCCCGGGCCAGGGACACCGCTAGCCGCTCGTGCCGGGCGAGCTATGATGCCCCCGGCAAGCTCATCGTCTTCGACGAGGCCTTCACAACGTCATGGGAGTACGAGACCCGGGGGGGCGTGACCGCCATCCACGTCGCAGACCTCGAGGGGGACGCCTCTCCCGAGATCTTGGTGGGGTCCTATCCAACCCTCTACGTACTGTCCAAACGAGGGCGCCTCAAATGGTCGTTTGACGGCGTCAGCCTCATACACGCCGTCACGACCGCGGACCTCACCGGCGACGGGACGCCGGAGGTCATCGTGGCAAGCGACCACGTCTACGTCCTCGACGCCCAGGGCAGCCAGTTGTGGCGGGGGTACACCGACGACCGCGTCTACAGCCTCGCTGTCAGCGACCTCGACGGCGACGGCACCCCCGAAGTCGTCGCTGGTTCGGACCACGTCTACGTTTTCTCGGCGGCAGGCGAGAAGCGCTGGGACTCGCCGAACCTCGTCACCGTCGACGACGTCTACGCCCTCGACCTCGACCGCGACGGCCATCCCGAGGTCGTCGCCCGCGCCGTCAGGGCGGTCCACGTCTACAAGACGAAGACCTACGCCCAGACCCTCTCCGCCGAGGGATTGCTCTCCCAGGCGACTGAATCCCTTGCCGCCAAGCGCTATGCGCAGGCGATGGAGCAGGCCCGCCGGGCACGCGAGCTCTACGCCGACATCGGCGAGCTCGAGGGCATGGCCCGGGCCATCAACGTCTACAACGAGGCCAACCAGGAGGTGAGAAGCCTCAGCGAGCAGGCCGGCGACCTGCTGTCGCGGGCCAAGCAGGCCTATGGGGCCGAAGACTTCATCAACGCGACGTACTACGGCCGACAGGCAAGCCAAGCCTACCGGGAGCGACTGATAGCCTCCCCCCAAAAGGTGCTCGAAGCAGACCAGCTCGTCGAGCGCTCCATCCGCGTTTTGAGGAGGAACGCGACCGCCGAGATGGAGGCGGCGAAACGGCTCGTGCAGGCCGAAGACCTCGCCGGCGCCAGGGCCCATGCCCTGGCGGCCCGCGACATCTACCTCTTCCTCGAAGACGAGAACGAAGCCGAGAAGGCCAACCGCATCGTCGCGGCCGGGACCACGACCCGCGACCGCATCGAGGGCGCGATTGAGCAAGCCAGGTCCCTGAACGTGTCAGCACTCCTGCCTGAAGAAGCGCCAACCGTCAAACCCGCCCACCTCGGACTCACCATCCTCGCCGTCGCCGCGCTCGGCGTCATCTTCATCGTCGTCCCCTACACCGCGAAAAATACGAAGAGCAGGCTCTCAAGACGGTATCTCAAACCTAGGGATCTGGCCAGGGAGGCGACTCCCCCCCGGTGCGGGAAGGTCAGTCGAGCGAGCATCCGACGGCACGGCTGCACGCTCCCCATGCGGCAGTATCGCCGCCGCCCACCACGGTCTTTTTAAAGGAAGCCACCCCTATACTAAAGGTCTCTTTCATAGCTACGCATGTGATTCACCATGGCCAAAGGCATTCGACCCGGACGCTGCTACCGCTGGGACAGTCCCGCGTACACGAGGGTGTCCAAGAACCCCGCCGACTCCTACATCACGGGCATCCCCGGCTCCAAGCTCAACCGCTTCGAGCTCGGCAACGTCCAGGGGGATTTCGCAACGAGCTTGTCCATCGTCGCCGACGAGGACATCACCATCAGGCACAACGCCCTCGAGGCCGCCCGCGTGGCCGCCACCAAGCTGTTGACGGAGAAGGTCGGCTCCAATAATTTCATGCTCAAGGTGAGGGTGTACCCCCACCATATCCTGCGCGAGAACGTCGGCGCTGTCGGCGCCGGTGCCGACCGTGTCTCAGACGGCATGCGCAACTCCTTCGGCAAGCCCATCGGGCGGGCCGCCCGCGTCCACCGAAGACAATTCGTCTTCACCGTCTACTTCAACAAGGAGGGCGAACGGTTCACGAACGTCAAGCGTTCGCTCAAGAACGCCATCCAGAAGCTCCCCGGCAAGATGCTTTTAGAGGAAAAAGCCGTTGAGAAGAGGGGAAACAAATGACTGACTTCAACGTCGTGGCGACGCTGCGCATCCTCCCCGAGGGAGTCGATGTCGACTTGGGAAAGATCGAAAAAAGCATCGCAGGCCTTCAGGGGGCCGCCATGAAGCTCAATAGTGCTGAGAAGAAGCCCATCGCATTCGGCCTTGAGGCCTTGGAGGCGACATTGCTGCTCAACGACGCACAGGGGGGCATCGAGGAACTTCAGGAGAGGATCATGCAACTCCCCGGCGTCTCGCAGGTGGATGTCATCGACCTCAGCAGGCTCTGATATCCCGTTCGGAAACCTCCCCTTTTTATTGGCCAAAGACGAAATAGGTTCTTCGTATGAGCAGATACCTCTTGCATCGCGACGACCTGCCTGCATTCATCAACGCCCTCGTCAAAAAATACGAGGTCGTCGCCCCCGTCCAAAGGGAGGATATCGTCGTATACGACGAAATAGAATCGTTTTCCGACGTCACGCTCGACTACGTCAACACCCGCTTCCCCCTGAGAAAGTACATCCTGCCGACCCCGGAAGACATCTTCACCTACCACGACAGGGAGTTCACCCCGACCTACGACGACACCAAGCGCGTCCTCTTCGGCTGCAGGCCCTGCGAAGTCCATGCCTTCGCCCACCAGGACCAACTCTTCCTCGAGGACGGCATCGTCGACCCCTACTACCAAAAGCGCCGCGAGAACAACCTCATCGTCTGCCTGCAGTGCTGGCAGGCGGGAGAGAACTGCTTTTGCGAGTCCATGGGCACCGGGACCGTCGAGGACGGATTCGATCTTCTCATCTGCGAGATAGAAGAGGGCTACCTCGTCAAGACCGGCTCGAACGCCGGGGAGACGCTCATCTCGCACGCGAGCAAGCTCTTCAAGGAGACCTCGAAGAAGGCGGACATCGAGCCCCCCACGTGCCAGAAGATAGTCACATCCGAGGGATTCGAGAAGCTCAAGGACGCCGAAAACTTCCACAACTCCGTCTGGGAGAAGCACGCCGAGCGCTGCCTGTCCTGCTGCGCGTGCACGACGACGTGTCCCACCTGCAAGTGCTTCGGCATCCGCGACCTCATCAACCTCGACCTGGGCTCGGGAACCCGCGTGCGCGAGCAGCAAAGCTGCCAGCTCAAGGTCTTCACCAAGGTGGCAGGCGAGCACGTCTTCCGCGAGGACCGCTCCAAGCGCCTCAAGCACCGCATCATGCACAAGTTCAACTACCACGCCGAGAAATACGGCAACCAGTTGTGCGTCGGCTGCGGCCGCTGCATCACCAACTGCCCCACCAGCATCGACATGACCGAAATCGTCGCAGAGATCTAGATGGCAAAGGAGAAAAACGAGTATCAACCGCGGAACGTGAAGATCCTCTCGGTCGCAGACGAGACCGATGACACGAAGCGCTACCGCCTGGACCTCGCACTCGAGCACGAGCCCGGCCAGTTCGTCGAGGTCAGCCTGCCCCACATCGGAGAGGCTCCCTTCGGCATCTGCAGCTACGCCAACGACCGCATCGAAGTCTGCGTGCGCGCCGTCGGCCGCGTCACCAACCGCATGCACGCCGATTTGAAAAAGGGCGGCACCGTCGGCGTGCGGGGCCCCTACGGCCACGGCTGGCCGATGGACGAGATGCGGGGGAAAGACGTCCTGCTCGTCGCCGGCGGCACCGGCCTGGTCCCCGTGCGAAGCGTCATCGAGTACCTCGGAGAGCACCGCGACGACTATGGCGACGTCGACATCTTCCTCGGGTTTCGCACTCCCGACATGATCCTCTTCGCAGACGACATCAAGCGCTGGGAGAAGGACTTCAACGTCACCCTCACCGTCGACGAAGCCTGCCGCGGCTGGAAGTGCAACGTCGGGCTCGTCACCAAGTACCTCGACGACGCCCGCCTGCCGCCAAAGGGACGAATCGCGCTCACCTGCGGGCCCCCC
Organism: uncultured archaeon; assembly: GCA_964443985.1. Taxonomy (GTDB): domain Archaea; phylum Altiarchaeota; class Altiarchaeia; order IMC4; family JBDREA01; genus JBDREA01. The sequence goes on from CAYUFO010000110.1 coordinate 5,137, forward strand.
GTCATGATGAAGTTCGTCATCCAGACCCTCAAAAACAAGGGCTACGCCGACGACCAGATATACCTCAGCCTCGAGCGCATGATGCGCTGCGGGTTCGGGAAATGCGGCCACTGCATGCTCAAGGACAAGTACGTGTGCACCAACGGCCCCGTCTTCCGCTACGACGTGTCGCGAACCCTCGAAGACTAGCCATGGCGAAAAAGAAACCGGCGAAAAAGGAGAAGCAGGCGCCGAAGCCCAAGGTCGGCATATTCAGCCTCACCTCGTGCTCGGGCTGCCAGATGCGCATCCTCGACCTCGAAGACGTGCTCCTCGAGCTCCTATCCAAGCTCGACCTCGTCGCCTTCCCGCTCGCCAAGGACGTCAACGAGGAAGGATCCCTCGACATCGCCATCGTCGAGGGCGCCGTCGTCCAAAAGGAGGAGATAGCCCGCATCAAGCGCCTCAGGGAACGCGCAAACATCCTCATCGCCATCGGCACCTGCGCCACCTACGGCGGCGTCCCCTCCATCAAGGACTTCGGCTTCCAGGAGGAGATAGAGGAGGCCGTCTACCCAGACAGCTCCTTTCTGGGCAGCATCGACGTCTACGGCATCGGCCACTACGTCGACGTCGACTACTACATCAGGGGCTGTCCCCCCGAAAAGGAGGAGATACTCAAGGTCCTCAAATACCTCCTCGTCGGAAACATCCCCCGAAACATCGAATACCCCGTCTGCTACGAATGCCGGCTGCGCGAGAACGAGTGCTTCATCGTCGACCGCTGCAAGATGTGCATGGGCCCTCTGACCCACGGCGGCTGCGGCGCCCCCTGCCCGAGCTTCAACATCCCCTGCTACGGCTGCCGGGGGCCGCTTGACGACAGCAATCCCGACGCCCTCATCGAC
>CAYUFO010000110.1:6033-6361 GCA_964443985.1 uncultured archaeon
CGCTCGCCCGATCTCATCGACATCTTCCGCGAGGAGGGGTTCTCGGAGGACGACATCAAGCGGATGTTCATCAAGTTCGCGGGGACCAGCAAGAAATACCTCGACCTCAGTGATCTCCATGCCCACGATTGAACTCGACCACATCACGAAAGTAGAAGGCCACGCCAAGCTCAAGGTCAAAGTCGACGGCGGCGTCGTCCGCTACTGCCGTCTCGAGGTCTTCGAGGGCGCCCGCTACTTCGAGGGCATCCTTCAGGGCCGCCGCTACGACGAGGCTCCGCATCTGACGAGCCGCATCTGCGGCGTGTGCAGCCAAGCCCACCTCATT
>CAYUFO010000111.1:0-3874 GCA_964443985.1 uncultured archaeon
CAAAAAAATAGCCAACAACTATTTTCTCCTACAACCTTTGTGGAAGGAGCACTAGCACTAAAGCTTCTCGCCGCGCGGGTGTCAATAAGACGCGTCTCAGTTAGTGGGAGCCCAGCTCTAGATTTGGTCAAGCGTGCCTCGAAGGGAAGGTTGATCCGTTACTTGAGGCTCTTCGGCGGATTTGTTATAAAGGACGAAGAGCTCAAAGGGGGGAATCTATCATTCACTGGGTCTTCAAACAATCTACTTTCGAAGTATTCGAGACAGTGACTCAAAAGGTCAGTTGATCCTCCCACTAGTCATTGTCATATGTCTTGTCGCTAAATTTCTGCAAACGTGGTCATCGTGAGATACAAGTATGACTGCATATCCTGCCTCAACATAGCCCGATATGGCCTGCGTGAATAGATCGCACTGCGATTCATCCAAGAAAGCAGTAGGTTCATCCAACAGCAGGACAGGAGGTTTTCTAGCAAACAGTGAAGCTATTGTTACAACTCGTTTCAATGGCAGTGGTAACTCAAATGGGTTTGAATCTTCCAGTTTGACTAGATCCAGTGCATTGAGCGCCAAATCAACAGCTTCATCTGATTGGGAGTTCAGGGCAACCTCTTTTCGCACAGTGCTGCAAAATATCTGATCATTTGGGTTCTGATAGAGGTACCCAACTCGTGCAGCCCATTCATGTATTCGTCTCTTCGGAGGAGGGTATTCCAGCTTGTATGAAGAGGGGTTGAAGGCTCGTATCTCACCATGTGGTTCGAGCAGCATGGCCAAAGACTTGAGGAGTGTTGTCTTTCCAGATCCATTGTAGCCGATGATGTGTAGTACTTCTCCAAAATGTAGCTTCAGATTCACGCTCCGAATGCTGAAGCCACTTTCATAACTGTATGTAATATTCTCCGCTATAAGGGCTTCCCTTTCTTTCAGGAATCTCGACTCAGGCATAAATCGATCACGATCAGGCGACTCAGATGATCTCGGCAAAAGATCTATGACTTTCTTGTATTCCAACTGATTGACTCGTCGGTTCTTAAAATGGCACACACCCAATTGTCGCAGGTTCGTTCGCTTGGAAATAATTCTCGCCATCGACTTTAGCTCGCATGTATCAACGTAATCCAGAGCTTGGTCGACTATTAGGAAGCGAGGTACCTTGGAGAAGGCAACGGCAAATGCCAGGCGTACAATCTCACCACCACTTAGCGAAAACGGATGTTGATATCGTAGCCGTTCCAGAGAAAACATCTCTATTAGTTCATTCAGGAGTTCATTTCTTGAGCTATCGATAGTATAATTGGAGGCGAGGAGCATAATCTCTTCTTCAACGCTGTCGGTAATCCCGCTAAGGAGGTTTCGACAATCCGTCGGTATGAGACTTATGTTCTCTATCATAACTCTGAAGTCATCGATTGGACTATCGCCAGAATAGTGTCTCACTATTTCATCTGAAGCGTCACCGAGACACAAAAGAAAGGCGAGGCGAGACTTGCCCGAACCCACAGGACCAGACCAGGCGACAGTATCACCAATGTCCACGCAAACTTCTCTTGGATTAAGTATTTTGAGTCTTGTCAGGAACGCTGTCTCCTTCGGAATTTCGTTGTCTCGGAGCATAAAACGACTACCCAAGCCTCGTACCTCGAGTAACCTAGCTCGCTGAAAGCCGTCCACAATTGAAGAGACCACAATTGGAATAACTAAAGTTGGAAGCGTTAAAGCTCTTCTAATCACGCTTGATCTGACTGGCATACCGCGAGATTGCTGTGCCTCATAAGCCCCGCCTGCTCTTCTACGCACTTCCTTCAGAAGAGAGAGAGACATTGCAAAGCTTAGTACAATGGAGCGTGGGCATCCTAGCTGGATTGCGAGCCTAATTCCATCCAGCATTCGTACAGATGCCGCTGAAATACCTACAGCAGAAACAACCGCAAGTCTGCCACCTATAGTTGCTGCAAATTCCAATCCTTGTGACCGAATCGGCATGAACTCGAACACTGAATAAGTCTCAGCATACTCAGGGTTCAATATGCCGTGAATAATTAGGAGGGGGATCGTAAACGGCAGGCTCAGTGCTAACGCAACTCTAATTACGTGTCCGCTCCTCGTTGCTATGCTGGTTAGCGCTATCTGCAAAGCCCAGAATAGCCACAGAATCTCCCAGCCGTCGACCAAGATTATCGTCGCGAGAGACACTGTTAAAAAGACAACGAAGAACCTCGGACTCACATAGCTATGAGTTTTGGATTCTATCATTGCCCGAGTCTCTTACAAAGCCAGGTAGCCTCTCAAGTATCAACCACGCAAGAAGAGTAGCCAGAGGCTTGTCCACCAACTCTATGAGCAGAGATCCGGCGAGAACACTCTCCCAGAGGGTACGCCCGGCAGCAATCAAAAGTGCATTTATTGCAGTCGGGCCCGGAACCGTAACCCCGCCAAACACGAGTACTGTAACTGGTGCCGAAGATACGGCCGCAGCCAACCCTACAAGAATCCCTGTCAGGAGAGCTTTCCACCAACTCGAAAGGAGTCCGCTTCGCAGGGCTGCTATGACGATCAAGGCTATCACTATCTGCGTTCCAACATAATAAAGCCACACAGCGTTGATTACGACCGCGCCGAGCAGACTGCTAAGCACAGCCGTCACGATGGCCCAAACCGGTGGGAGAATAGCAGCAGCCAGTATAGTACCGGGAGTATCAAGGTAAATGGGTAAACTTAGTAGGTTAGCTACTTTGGCTAATCCCACGTTCAAGGAAACAAACGTTGCAACAAGGACAATACGCGTCAAATTCACGGCTCACCTCCGAGATGACTAGAGTCAGTATACAATCGTCAGAGTTGTGTCAATTGTAAACAACAAAATGGAGTGATGGAGCTCGGAATTTTCCGAGGACGATTAGAACCGACGTCGAAATGGTCTGGGGTCGGAGAATCTCGCTATCGTTGCTCGGCCATGTAGAACGATCTCGATCACGTATTAATGACTATTGATTCTAGTTAGCTAATAACGAGATTGAAAGTGCCAGACAGGAACTTCTTACAGGAGGTGATTTCATGAACAGACAGACTGTTAATCCTAAGAACGGACTGCCAGAGGATGCGGGGACTGGCGAAGATCGAGATCTGATTTTCATACCAGCACTTCTCGCCGACTCTTTGACAGCACCCGGTGTGTCAGAGGTACTTGCTCTTCTGGAGTCCCTTTCCAGCAGCGAACTGCAGGTATTGATCGACAAAGCAGATGAACTTTTGAATCGACTTGAATCTGAAGCATTAATGCTGAGGTGCCTGCATCGCATTTCGACGAATTGCGGCGAAGCTGAGTGTGTCCGAAGAGATCTGCTCGCATACGAAGCATGGAGGATGCTTATCGAAGGCATTAGATAAGTGAGGCTTTTGATTCAACCCCAAGACACAGGAATGTGAGAACACGCTGGCTTATTTCCTTAGAGGCTATTAAGAGCAGAAACTTGATGGAGGACTGAAATGGTAAAACCTAAGTTTATTACACAGATTCTCGAGCATTCGATGAGACTTCTGATTCCGAACAGGGATCGTAATGGTCACATAGTTGACACCAGCAACTGCGTCAAAGATCTCAAGTATTTGATCGGGCGGAGAATTGGCGGGTGTCTGGAGCTTTCCGCAAGAGGAATCTACGTCTATTCAAAAGGAACACTCATTGAGGAAGATGTAGCTGTAATTGACATCAACTTCAGTAAAGAGCATCTGCCGAGTATTTGCTCAGTTGTAATGCACTATACAGTTGCCTTGCGTGAAATGCTCCACCAGGAATCAATCGCCCTCTACGTGAATGGGCGACTCATACTCCTGTCAGAAGATGATGACGAGGCAGCGATGGTTGGTGGTG
>CAYUFO010000111.1:3884-6351 GCA_964443985.1 uncultured archaeon
ATCGAATGCAAAGTAAGCGGCGACATCAGTCAGCTGAACGCATCGCACGTTTACGGCAAGGTCAGAAGAGACTGAGGAGAAACATATGTATAAGCGAGAGTTTCGAAAGCCTGATGAACAACGCAGAGTGATAACTAGTCGGGCTGTAATCCTGTCAGAGAGTGGTCAACTTGAGCTTCGCAAGATCCAGCAGACCATAATGACCGAACAAGGTATCCTAACCGAAGACTCTGTCTATTCCATGATAATCGAGGGAGAGCACATTACTCATCCAGACCAGATAGGTGGAACATGCTTTGAGTGTAACAGATATGTAACTCCTGCTACTAAGCTACACTGCTTCTACTGCGGAAAGATTGGCTGCAGGGCGTGCTTTCACTTCGATGAAAAGACTCAGAGATGGACTTGCACTCCGTGCAGATCTTCTATTCGACGGAAGAGGTTTCTAAGGGGAACTCTGAAGCTGTTGGCCTTTCCATTTACTCGGAGGCGCAAATGAGTAAACTAATCTCTGAGAATAAGACAGTAGAGCTAACTAAACGAGCCTATGAGCTAGGGCTTAATCGACGCAGCGATCTAGACAGAATTCTGAAGTTTCTCAGGGTCAATCCTAATGATGAAACTCTGCGTGAGATGCTCTCTGAAAAAATCGAAGATCGGTTGTTTCAAGATTCAATCGATCCAAATCCCTTCAGATCAACGCAACCAATATACCCTGTATCAGGATTGATCCTTCTCGGAAAGACTCCGGAATCAAATATCCCATGGCTAACTGAACCAAGCCAACTAAAAACCCACATGCTGATCTGCGGCAGATCCGGAGGCGGTAAAACTAACATCATTCTCCTGATCCTGGCTCAGATTCTCGAGGGAAGAAAGAATGATCAAGATCTTTGACAGAAAGCTGGACTATGCCTGCCTGGCTGCATTTCCCAGCTTCCTATATTTCATACTTGACGACTTCTGGGACAACTGGCTGAGGCCGCCTAAAGGAGTTAAACCAACTATATGGGCACACATCCTCGGAGAGATAATGAGCAATTGCCTTGATATCAGGATTGCGGCAAGAAGTATGTTTGCTTCAGTAGTGCTCTGGCTCTACGAGAAGTGGAACTCAGAGGCAACTGGTGCTTACCCCACGCTCAAAGATGTTCTCTCAGTCATAAAATCAATGAACTATCCGGCTCCGAGCCATCTCGCGAGATACCAAGAGACTCTTAGGAATAGACTCGAGATTCTCATAGCTATATTCGGAGATCATATTTGCTCGCATTTGAGAGTGAACTGGAAAAAGTATCTCGAAACTGACTGGGCTATCTCAATCTACGGCATTCCTACAGACTTGCAGAATCTCTTCATAAGTGTCACAGTGGCAAAGGTATTCCTATACAGAGCCCATAACAATATGAGAAATAATGAGTTAATCGATTTATTCGTATTTGATGAAGCTGCCAGCATGTTCAAGCAGTGGTATGAAGAGAGAGAAGGCACATACCTGCTTCTTGACTATCTGCGGCAAGCGAGGGAATTCGGTATAGGCTTTCTAATAAGCACGCAGACTATCTCGAATATCGCCAATTCGGTTCTCTCGAATACTTCAACCAAGATACTCGTGGGCAGTGCAGGTTCAGGATATGACTACAACGTGTTTGGCTCAGCAGTTGGCTTGACTTCAGAGCAAATCAAGCACCTGAAAACACTCAAGAATCCCGGCACTGCCTGTATAAGTGATCCCAGATACCCATACCCCTTTCTACTGGAGGTACCTAGAATTGCTTAACAAATTGATTTCAATGGATGCAATAAGACTGATGTCTGCGATTAAGTCGCAGCAGCTCTACTCCTATCCAGTTTTACTGGAGTGTCAAGAAACCGCAGAAGTCTCAGGTTCTGAAATCCCACCCCCTTCTTGCACAAATCCGCAGCAAGCTTTTCATCCTGACCCTGGCTTCACACCTCAACCGACTCGCTCAAAACCTCTTGATGAAGAACTCCGGATTCTCAGGGCCTGGCTAAGCCACTCAACGCCATTCTTAATCCTGAGTCAGATCTTCGCACTAGCAGGAGCGAAATCAGGATCCAAGCAAGCAAAACTTAAGAAATCACTTATCGCAAACAATCTAGTCAGAGAGCACAGAATTCAGAAAGGTAAGAACTATCTCTCAATTCTTGAGCCTCTCTCTAAGGCCTTCAATCTAATTGGAATCGAAAAGCCGCAATTTCATTCCAAGGGCGGATGGCTGCATCAGTTTGCAGCTCATCACATATCTCAATGGGCCAAATCCCAAGGCTACCTAATAGACACTGAATTCCAGCTCTCGAATGGCAAAGCAGTAGACTTGGTGCTTCGGAAAGACTCAGAGGTGCTGTTTGTGGAAATCGTAAACTCAAAGCCGTACGAGAAAGAAGTGAGTAACATCCTGAAAGACACTTCCACAGAACTCAAGTGCGACAAACTGATCCTGGC
>CAYUFO010000112.1:0-6173 GCA_964443985.1 uncultured archaeon
AGGCACCGGACTTCTAATCCGGGGATCACGGGTTCAAATCCCGTCGGGCCCAAACTATAATATCCTACTCTCACGAATTCACAGCCTAGCCTGGATACACGAGGAAGACCCGCGGGTCTTCTGGCGCGCAAAAATCGACCGCGTCGATTTTTAGCGGGGCACCGGACTTATAATCCTGGGGCCGAGGGCTCAAACGCGTGGAAATCCTTCGGATTTCCAGCGCGCCAAAATCCCAAGAGGATTTTGAGCGTCCCTCCAGGTCCGAGAGTTTTATTTTTTATTTGTGCTGTTCCTCTTTTCTTACTAGGATGGGTGTTGTGAAGCGGTCGCGTATGTATTCTCACCGTGATGGTGGTGGCGGTCCGCCGGAGGTGAAGGATGTCGGAGGTCTTTCTTCTGGGGGTGTCATTAAGTCTGCAAAAGAGGCAGTTGCTGCTGTTGAGGCTGCGGTGTCGAAGTCTGCACAATATACTGATCCCGTCGCTTATGCAAATATCGTTCCTATCTCTGAAGATAAGGCCGCGTTTGGCACGTTACCTCTCAAATCATCAGCATCTCAATATCCTATTTCACACATCAATATCCGTGAACCATATGACAGTAATTCCATCCGTTTGTCTATTGGAGGATCCTTGAAGCAAGCAGGTGATGATTCACTGAAGTCATTTGTCCGGTTCGATGTCAATTCCAGCGGCAGCGCCTATAGCTATAGGGGAAACCTTAACAAGTATCGGGGAGATGACATCCTGGATGAAACATATGATCCTCCAGAGCAGGCACTCAGAGATGGCTTTATCTTGGCTTCCCGTTACCTCATCAAGGGTGGGGCGAATCCAAAAAAACACGTTATTGTTTACCCCAGACAAGCAAGCCACATTGGTCTGAGAGACCTAGACTTTCTCTCCAACATGACGTTGGAAGGGTTGTCGAAGTGCAAGCTTTCTAAATCTTGACTTGCCGCAGGCATTGTTGTTTGTAGGCGTCTTGGCGGATTTGCCGGCACCAGGCGCGGTCGTTGGTTGCAACGGCGACTTGATAGTAGCATTTGCCTTGGTCGAATTGTTCTTCGTCGGGGATGTTTTCGCAGAGGGTGCCGTTTTCGAGGGCGACGGCGAGGTCGGTGACGCAGCGGTATATGCGGGCGCCGCCTTTGACTTCGCCGCAGTAGGCGGGATTCGACGAGTTGATGGCGGCCGAGAGCAGGCAGTCGTATTCCTCCTGCAGCGAGTCGAATTCGAGGCAGTGTTCGACGGTCTCGGTGGCGGGCGGCTCTTGGCCTGCGCCAAGGAGCATGTAGGCGAAGCCGAACGCGGCGAGGATGATGCCGATTCCGATGACGCCGTAGATGGCGATGAGTTTGACGTTGTCTTGGTCGTCCTTCATGCTCGGACTACCTTTTCACGCGGGGGCATAAATAGACTCAATAGTTGCGGTCGGCGAGGGGGCTGGAGCGGGCGGCGATGATGGTCGTCGGCGACTGCACGTTGGGGTAGGCCTCCTGGCGGATCCTGTAGCTTTCGCCCTCATCGCACCAGATCCAAAGGCACAGCCGGCTGTTGAGGATGCAGCGGCCTTCGACGACTTCGTCGTCGCAGTCGGCGAATTCCCGGCAGTAGTCGGTGACCAGGCAGGTCTCGAACTTGTCGGCGCATTTTTCCTCGAAACGGTGGGTCTTGTTGGTGACGCAGGTGGCGTTGGGGGTTCCCGCATGCTCGCAGGTGTAGGCGACGTAGACGTGGTAGACGCTGTTGTTGATGCAGGTGTCGATGCCCTGGTGGTCGAATCCGCAGTCCTGGTCCTCATAGCAGGCGTAGGGGCAGGGCTTGCAGGGCCCGCCGCAGTCCGGGCCCCGTTCGAGACCGTTCCTGACGCCGTCGTTGCAGGCCGGGCAGGGAGTGCAGGGTCCGCCGCAGTCGACTCCTTCCTCGTCGCCGTCACGCACGCCGTTGAAGCAGGTGGGGTGGCAGGGCGGGCAGGCCCCGCCGCAGTCGATGCCGCGCTCGTTGCCGTTCATGGTGCCGTCCGTGCAGCTGGGGCAGGGTGCGCAGACGGGTCCGCCGCAGTCGACGCCCACTTCCTGGCCGTTTTTGATGCCGTCGGTGCAGGTGGGGCACGGCCGGCAGCTCGGGCCGCCGCAGTCGATGCCGTCTTCGAGGCCGTCCTTGATGCCGTTTGCGCAGTTGTGGCAGGGCTTGCAGGGCCCCCCGCAGTCTATGCCCTCCTCCCAGGGGTCGCGGCGGGCGTTGTGGCAGGCGGCGTCGATGAGGCGTTCGGTCATGCACATTTCGGCGCCGTCAAGGCAGTATTCGTCTTCGCCGTCGCAGGTCTCCCATGTCCGGGTGTGGCGTTTTCCGGTGCAGTGGGCGCCGGGTTCGCCGGCGTTGACGCATTCGTATCCGGTGATGTCCTGCTTGATGGCGTCGTTGTCGCAGTAGAGGGGGCCGGTGCGGTCGATGCCGCAGTCGATGCTGGCCCGGCAGCCGATGGCGGCGCAGGGAGTGCAGGGTCCGCCGCAGTCGACGCCCGTTTCGTCGCGGTTCCTGATGCCGTCCTCGCAGGTGCCCTCGAAGGCGTCGCATTGGCCGTTGGCGTTGAGGTCGTCGCAGCCGCCGCCCTCAAAGCTGGTCTGGTTTTCGGGGCAGCCGAAAAGCGATACCGCACAGCCGGCGATGGCCACCATGGCGGCGAGTATGAGGAGGTGGGGGAGCTTGGCCATGTTAAATGTCTCGTTTGTAGACGACCATGGGCTCTTGGATTTTGGTGAAGTCTTCGACGGCACCTTTATGCGTGAAGCCGCAGGATTCGAAGAAGCCGTGGGCGTCTTTGTTGCTTTGTTCGCTTTCGAGGAGGATGGCCATGCGGTAGTAGTCGGCTCCGCGCTGGATGAGCTCGTTGACGAGTGCGGTGCCGATGCCCTGGCGCCGCCTGCGCCGGTCGACGGCTATCTCTTCGATGTAGATGTTGTTGCCGCGGAACCTGTCGCGGTAGGTGAGGACGCCGGCGACGGCCCCATCGGCTTCGGCGAGGAGGGCTTCGTCTTTTCTGATTTTTTCAGCGACGTAGTCTTCGGCACGGGTCTTTCGGAAGTCGAATCGTTCGAGGAGGATGGCGGCTGCCTGGGGGGCGTCTTGGGGCAGCCCGTCGCGGACGGTGATGGGTGGCGTCATGGTCGTCGTTCGTGGGTGAGGATTCTTTTTTTGAGTTCGGTTCCTGCGGAAAAGCCGCCGACGCCACCGTCTTTTGCGATGACGCGGTGGCAGGGGACCAGGAGGGGCAGGGGGTTGGCGCCGAGGGCGCCGCCCACCGCCCGCATGGCTTTCGGGCGCCCGATGGCACAGGCGATGTCCTCGTAGCTTTTCGTCATGCCTGCGGGTATGGCGTGCGTTGCCTGCCAGACCGCTTTTTGGAAGTCGGTGGCGTTCCCGGGGTCGAGGGGGATCTCTGAGAAGTCCGCGGTTCCCGTGTCCCGGTATCCCTTCAGCCGCTCCTCGAGGAGGGGTTGGGGGCGCAGGCGGGCGTCATCGGCGGCGGGGGCTCCTCGTATCGTGCGGGGGGAGAGGACGACCTCCTGTATCGTGGTGCCGTCGTGGAGGTATCGGAGCCGCCCCCAGGGCATGGGGGCGTCGGCGTAGTAGGTCGTCATGGCCTTTGGCGGGTGGACATGAAGCACCATTCCCGCACGGTCGGGTCGGCGATCTTCACGCAGAGGCTCGCGTCGCCTGCGAGCTTGGCGTTGTCCCAGTAGCAGTTGTCGCGGGTCTGGCCTTCGGGGATGTTGGCGCATCCTGCCTGGTTTCGGGAGAGCAGGGTCGCCTCGGCCATGCAGCGCTCCTGGCTTTCGGTGGTGGGTAGTTGCTTGCATACGGTTTGGTCGCCGGTGATGAGGGCGAGGCAGCGCAGCTTGCTCTCTTCGTGGTTGATGTTGAGGCAGAGTGTGGGTTTTCGCGTCGCGATGGCGTAGTCGCGGTAGCATTTGTTCATGTAGTAGTGGGGGTCCCACTGGTAGAATCGGCGGGTGGCGCGGCTTTCAAGCGCCTCGCATTCGTCGATGGTGGCGGCGGGGGCGGCCTGGTTGAGGAAGACGACGTAGCCGCCGACCGCGGCGATGCAGGCGAGGATGGCGAGGAGGTAGCGGGAGTCCATCTTCTTATTGTTTATGTGCGTAATACTACTAAAATGGGTTCGCTGGCGTGGCTCGTAGGTCTTGTGTTTTTCGTGGGGGCTTCGTCGTTCGGGGCGGCCGAGGCGGTGCTCGGGGAGGTCCCATTGGTCGTGTGCGCAAACGACATCGACGCCCAACTCGCCTCGGGGCTGTTCTCGCTTTTGGAGGACGCCAACGTCTCATATGTCTTGTCATCGCCTGCCAATCTGGACGTCTCGCATCCTGTCCTCCTCTTTTTGGGCGGCCATCGGGCGCCCGGGGGCGTGGGAGAATTCGTGCGGGGCATCCTTTCGGCCGGGGAGCGGGAGCTCCTGTTATCGTCTGCGGATGCCTCGTACTTCTTTTCCCATGATGATTTTTTTGTTTCGGGGCAGCGGGTCCTGGTGGCGGCGGGATTCGACCGCTTTGGCACGCAGGCGGCCTGGGAGCGCCATGCCGCCGACATACTCGCTGCGGTGTCGAGGGCGCCCGAGCGCTCGTTTGCGGCTTCGGGCGAGGAATTGGTGCTGGGGGTGTCTGATTTCTATTTCGCGGATGTCATCTTGGGGAAGGCGAATTCGGGTTTCGTCCAGAAGGACGACCCTCGTTTTAATCACGTGTTTCTCATCGTGAATCTGAGCGTGTCCAATTACGGCGATGGGGTCATCGAGTATGCGACGCGCGATTTCCGGGTCGAGTCCGACGGCCGGTCGTTCGGCCGTTCGGTGGTCCGGTATCTGCCGGGGACGCTTCGGGGCAAGCATCTTGGGCCGGGTGAGACGGTTTCGGGGTATGTGGTCTTTGAGGTGCCTGAGGGTATGGTGGGTTTCACGTTGACGTATGCGTGTCCTCTGCATCCGCGCTGCGAGCGGTCTGTCCCACTTTCCTGAATATTTGTCTATTTTTTTAAAATCTGACTTCATTAATTAGTGACAAAATTAACGTAAACATAAAAAATTTAAGACCACATAAATAAAAGCCAAGACACTTTTAACCCCCCCCACACAAATACCCTCCGACATGGAGCTCCCCTGGACCGAAACCTACCGACCCAAAAAAATCGAAGACATCGTCGGCCAAGACGCCGTCACCGACCGCCTCACCGCCTACGTCAAGACCCAGACACTCCCCAACCTCATCTTCGCAGGACCCGCCGGCGTCGGCAAGACCACCGCCGCCCTCGCGCTCGCCCGCGCACTCTTCGGCGACATCAGCCACGACTTCATGGAGCTCAACGCCAGCGACGAGCGCGGCATCGACGTCGTCCGCGGCAAGATAAAGGACTTCGCCCGCACCCGTCCCATCACCGGAGACTTCAAGATAATCTTCCTCGACGAAGCCGACGCCCTCACCCCCGACGCCCAGCACGCGCTCAGGCGCACCATGGAAAGCTACGCCACCACCTGCCGCTTCATCCTCAGCTGCAACTATTCCTCAAAGATCATCGACCCCCTGCAGAGCCGCTGCGCCGTCTTCCGCTTCAAGCGCATCCCCCGCGACGCCATCAAAAAACGCATCACCCACATCCTCGACGCCGAAAAGACGACCTACGACGCCGAGGGCATCGACGCCGTCCTCTACGTCGCCGAAGGAGACCTCCGCCGCGCCGTCAACGTCGCCCAGAGCGCCGCCGCCATCGGCGAGGTCACCGAAGAAAACGTCTACAGCATCGCAAGCCGCGCCCGCCCCGAAGAGGTCCTCACCATCATCGAGCTCGCCCTCAAGGGCAAGTTCCTCGACGCCAGAAACCTCCTCGACAAGCTCATGATCACCCACGGACTCGCCGCAGAAGACATCCTCATCCAGATGAACCGCGAGGCCCTCAACGCCCAAGCCGACGACAAGACGAAGATAAAGATCATCGACGCCGTAGGCGAAGCCAACTTCCGCCTCGTCGAAGGCGCCAACGAACGAATACAGATGGAGGCGCTCATCGCGAACATCATGTCTTTTGCGCAGTAACCCGAATCGCGAAAAGTCAACTACCACCCGTTGAAACGGGTGGCTTGTAACTAAAATGCTATGCGCAAAT
>CAYUFO010000113.1:0-6164 GCA_964443985.1 uncultured archaeon
GGCGGGCATCAGGGACTACAAACTACAGTCCGTCGAGTTGATGCATGCGGGCGGCGTTCACGACTCGAAGGTTTTCAGAGAGGGCTATCTTCCCGGTGCTGAAAAGGAACTGGCAAAGATGCGTCGACAAATCTCTGCGGCAAAACAAGCTGAGAAATAATGTGTTTCTAAAGGAGTATAACGAGTGCGTCGAAGAGTATGCTGCTCGCGTAGTGCATGAGGAAGCTGGGGAGGATGCTTTTTGTTTTTAGGTCGACGTGGCCGAAGACGAGGCCGGCTGCGAAGCTGTAGGGGACTTCGAGCACAGGCTTGCCGATGTGGGCGAGCATGTAGACGGTGGCGTGAATGACGTTTGCATGGCGGTTTGGCATGAGTCGGGCGAGCGAGAAGAGGAGGATGCCGCGGTAGACTGCTTCGGTGGCGAGCATGCGGACGCCGACGAGGGCTTCGAAGTAGACGAATGTGGCGGGGTTCTCTGCCGCGGGCGGCCACCACGGATAGTAGTGCTGAAAGGAGGGGAGCTGGGCACCTATGAGCATGAAGGGGATGGCGAGCAGGATGAGGACGGCGCTGTAGCGTAGTCCGATGCGTAGGTCTCCGAGTTGTAATCCATACTCGCGCCAATGCAGCCCTAGGGCAGCGAGCAGGAGGGGGGGTGCGAAAAGATAGAGGAAGGCGTCCTTGGCGACGACTCCCTCGAGCGTGGATGTTCGACTGAAATAATTAAGAAAGATAAGAAGGCAGGCGGCGGCGGCCAGCGCTGCCTGTTGGTTTCTGGGTTCCACTTAGTAGCGGCGGTAGCGGATGGTGTAGCGCAGCTTGGATTCGCTGTTGGGTTCGACGGGCACGCGCCACTTTATCTCGTGGTTGGACTCCTTTTCGTGGTTGTAGTTTTCGCTGACAATCGACCAGTCGCCGCCTGTGTTCTCGAGGACGGTGACAACTATGTCTTCGTCCTTGTGGTTTTTCAAGGTCACTTCCCACTGGTATTCGTACCAGCCGGGCAGCAGGTTGTAGTCCATCTGCTTTCTTTCACCGAGGATGTCGAAGGCGTTGCCCATTAAGATGCGCAAGGTCTCATCCTTGGGTGTGTGGTCGATGGAATCTTCGCCGATGAACTGGAGCTTACCCTTGCTGTCCTCCTTGAAGACACGCACGCGGCCCTTGGGCATGGGCAGGCCGAGGCTGTTCTCCTTTGTGTTGTCGAAGTTGAGCATCACGTTGATTTTTGTGTTGCCCGTGTTCCAGCGGTAGTTTTCGTAGACGAATTCCTTTTCGACGGCAACGTCGTTTCCGGCGAGGAGCTCGATTTGTTTTTGCTCCTTGTCTTTGAGGGTGGTGGGGCGCTGCAGGTCGTAGAGGTGGTATTCGAAGAGCGACTCCTCGGCGAACTGTGGTGCGGCTTTCTCCATAGCGTCCATAGCGTAGCCTGCCGCCATCGTCCGGGATTTGGACTCGTAGACGCGGTTGACGTCGCCTGCGACGAGCTTGAGGGCGGCATCCTTGAAGGTGGTGCCGGCGTTGTTGGTGACCGTCACCCAACCGGTGAGGTCTAGTTGGGTGTCGAGGTCGTTGACGATGGTGACGTAGTCGGCGCGCCACGTCATGCCGGAGGTCATGTAGCTGAGCTCGAGCGACTTGTTGTCGCTCTCGTCTGCTTGCACCATCCAGTGGAGGGTGGGTTTCGTGATGAGGCCTTCAGGGAGTTCTGGAAGGTCGAATTCCGACAGAGAGATGATCTTGAGGCCGCCATCGTGGGTGCGCAAGACGACCTGGCCGCCCGAATAGGAGAGGAGGGTTCCTTCCACGAGCTGTTTCTTGTCGCCGTATATCTGGTAGCCCGTGATGTTTTTGTCGACGTATTTCTCGAGGATCTTCTCCTTGGATACGAGGTCGTACTCGTAGTTCTGCTCGAGGACGCGCACGCCGCCGTCGAGAGCGGAAAGGCGGACGCTCGTCGGGTCAATCTGGCTGGCCACACCTGTGTAGAGAACGTCGTTTAAGCCGGTGAATAGATATTTGGTTCTGACTTCCTTGACGACACCGAGGTTGCTGTTGTAGACGGTCACTTCCACGGATTCGGGCTCGTCGTCGATGACGAGCGGTTTTCCGAGGTTGGTGACGGCATAGACGCCGAATGCGAACACAATCAATAATGCGATGAATCCTAGTCCGAGTTTTTTCGTGCGGTCCATTTTCATGCCATGCGCTAAAAGGATACTTGGCGGAGGCTATATAAAGGGGAGGGGATTTGTTTCGGGAAACGCCGAAGCTTCCTCAGGCCTCGTTGATGTCGTCGACGAGGAACTCCAATTGGTCGGCGTAGTCGTTGTAGCGAGCCCGGCCCGTCAGGGAGACCTTTTTTCCGGCAAGCCGGTCGCGGGCTTCGGCGAGGGGGGCGAATTCGTCCTGGGTCTCGCCGATAAGGTTGAGGGCGTCCTCGACTGCCATGCCGAGCACTTTTTCTGCGACGGTGCGAAAGGCCACCGCCCGGATGGTGCCCGTCGTGTCCTCGAGGACCATCGACACCATGAGGTTGGGGGTGGGGTCGACGTCGCCGCAGCCCTCGCAGAACCACTGGCCGCCGACGTTCTGGGCGCGCTTGTTGCAGCTCGGGCACGTCATGTAAAGGGGGCTTCGTTCGTCGTCGAAGTCGGCGATCTCTGCCGTGATACGGATGTCGCGGTCGTTGGCGTCAAGCGAGGCGATGTCTTTATCGGTGACGAGCGCCTTGCTGAGCTTTTCGGCGCTGGGCAGCTTAGCGGCCTTCGTCTTTTCAATCTTGCCGTAGCGGCCGAGGTGGAGCTCGACTTCGTCGTTGAAGTTCGACTTCGCATAGGCGTTGGTGAGCTCGACGGCATCGCCGCGGGAGAGGCCGTCTACTTGGTCGCTGGTCTCGTTCCACAAGACAACGCGCATGGTGCCGGATTCGTCGCCGACGATGAGGGACGCCATCGTTCCCCCCGAATAGGCGCGCGGCGGATACGCGGTGACGATGCGGGCGACGACGTGGAGGCTGCCCATGCCCTCCTTGACGTCGGCGATGGTCGCATCGATGCGTTGGGGGGCGGGGGCCTCGGGGAGCTTCAGCTGCCGTTCGCTTGGGATTACGCGTCCCCGGCTTGACAGCTGCAGCTCGAGCTCGTTGTTGAGGCCCGGCTTGACATAGCCGTTTTCGACCTTGACGACGTCGCCTTCGGCGAGCTTCGTCTCGGCAGCCTCATCCCAGAGCACGACCCGGATGGTGCCGGTCTCGTCTTCGGCGATGAAGCTCGCCCGCTTGCCTTCGGAGCCGTCGCTTCGCTGGAACGTGGACGGGGGATAGTAGCGGTTGACGCGGCAGTGGACCGACGCGGAGGGGAGGTCGGGAGAAAGCTCCTTGATCGCGTACTCCTGTTCGTCGGTCTTGGGTATGTCGACGTCGACGTGCGTGGGGTTGACCTGGACGGCCGCTAATCCGCCGACGTGGACCTCGACGCCCTGCTGGCCTTCCTTGGCGTAGGCGTTGCGGATGAGGACGAGGTCGCCTGAACCGATGCCCTGGGCCGCGTCTGCTTGCTCGTCCCAGAAGACGGTGCGGACGACCCCCGATTCGTCGTAGAGGATGAGGCTCGCGAGCTTTCCCGTGGAACCGTCCTTTCGGGGGAACTCCTTGACGGGGTATCGGTCGCGGACCCGTCCGACGACGGTCAGCGACTTCGCGGGCTTCACGTCGGCTATCTTGGTGACGTCGTCGCCGTCCTGGCTCAAATCGATGCCGTACTCCTTGGCGACGGCATAGATGGCGCCGTAGTCGGAGAGAAGCCCGTGCGTCTTCTCCTTGCGGTCGGCAATCGACTTCTCGATGTCGTCGCGGGATTTCCCCGATTCCTTCACGACCCGCTTGATGAGCCCTTCAACGTCTTCTTCAACCATGCCCACAATCACCCAAAAAAACCTGATGGGAACCTGCACGAATCCATTAGCCGCCAACCACTAAAAAAGAAAGGGACTATTTCCTGCTGCTAAACGACAGATACGCGATGACGGCGACAACCACGACCAACAGGAGACCGAGCACCATGGCGATGCCATAAAGCCCCGACTCGGAAAAGAGGCCGGACTCGGGACACGGCTTCCGGCAGGGTCCGCCGCAGTCGACACCCTCTTCACCCTGATTTCGGACGCCATCCCTGCACGAGGGCTCAGTGCTGGGAACAACCGTCGACACCACTTCACCCCCCTCATCGATAACGACTACAGACTCACTAGGACACACCGCCACCTGAACCCAACCCGAAGGAACATCACACGGCGTCGGAAACTCCCGACACTCGCCCGAATCCGAATCCACCGCCGGCGTCACCACCTGCACACACACACGACCCGAATCAGATTGAATCGAAGTCGAAGGAAGTAAATCGACTGTGGTTGAGACTTTCATTAAGGATGTGGCAGGAGGTTGGGAGGAAGTAGTCACTATCGCTGAAGATATTGTAGTCTTTTGAATTGCGGGGGGTTGACTTTTAGCTGACAATACGAGTTCTCCTAAAAACAGGGGCGATACGCCTGAAAGTGAGAAGTCATGGCTATGCGTTTTTCCACTAGCAGTAATAGTTAAAACCATCTCATCCCCTTGCATATATCCGCTGGGAAAGTTTCCTGCTTCTAGACTAAAGATTCCTTCCGAATTATCATAAAAGCAGCCTAACGTAGACTGATCTATGGATTCTTTTGTTCGAGTATTCAAGAGAGTTATTGAAGGATTTTGGGGGATGGCCCCGTCAGTATTCTTTATTAGCCCATAAATAGGATAGGGTTGCGGAAAATCTTGGGCAACGGTACAACTTGAAAAAAAGAGAAGAGTAAAAAGAATAAGTGAAAGGTGATAGGTCTTCATTTAGAAGATAATTAAAAATAAAGGAAAGTTCCCTCCCCGATGTGGGGAGGGTTTTGGTTTTACGCTGTTTTATTCGAGGGGCTCTTCTTCCTCTTCAACGGCTGGCTCTTCCGCGGCGGGAGGTACTTCTCCCTCTTCCATGACGCCTGCGGCAGCGCCTTCTTCACCGCCTTCGCCCTTCTGCTTGGCGAGGACGACAAGGACTATCACGATAATCACGATGATGATTATCACGATGAGCCAGTTGAAGCCGCCTTCCTCATCGACGGGAGGCTCAGGTGGAGCGACCGTGGTCTCAGCCATGGTGGTTTCCGGAGCCAGGGTCGTTTCCGGAGCCATGGTCGTTTCCGGAGCCAGGGTGGTCGTCGGAGCCATCGTGGTCACAGGAGCCATCGTGGTCGTCGGACGAACCGTCGTCGTCGGCGCGACGCTCGTCGTGGTCACAGGCTCGCAGTCCTCGACCGTGAAGTCCAACTCCATCGAGCGGTAGCCGGAGCGGTCGATTTCCACGCTGTATTCCCCCGCTTTCTCGGGCGTAAACGAGACGATGCCATCCTCATCAGATTCAAGGTCGGCTATCTCATCGCCGTTGATGGAGGGATAATAAATCTCCACGTCAGCGTCGTCGAGGGGGTCGCCGTCGGACTCCATGAGCTTGATGATGACAGGTTGGCCGACGCAAAGCTGCTCGACCATGCCGTCCATCGACTCACGCATGATGGAGTAGTCCATTTCCCGGGTACTGCGGCGCCGCCGGGTCTGTGGCTGCACGGTAACCGATGTGGTGCCATAAATCGTGCCATTCGTGACGTTGATGGTACAGACGACTGTCTGGGTCGCCACGTTAACGTTCGTGATCGTCGCGACGAAGGTGCCCTGCTGGACCTCCCCGCCAATCGTGGCCGACGTCGGCGTAAAGGCAACCGTCACACCATTCGTGGTCGTGCCCG
Source organism: uncultured archaeon (assembly GCA_964443985.1). Lineage (GTDB taxonomy): Archaea > Altiarchaeota > Altiarchaeia > IMC4 > JBDREA01 > JBDREA01. Next base: position 5,830 of record CAYUFO010000113.1, read on the forward strand.
AAATCGCGCACGTCGCAGACGGCGTCACCAACATGGTGTTGCTGTCGGCAATTGTGACCGTAACCGTGGAATTATCACTCGTACCGTTCGTCGTGCGCAACGTCGAAGGAGACGCGCTCGCAACAATACAAGCACTGCAAGAGCCGCCAGGATTCGAACAGTCCACGCCGACCTCGACGTGGGTGGCGTTGCTTCGAGCCTCGCCATCCGAACACGTTGGAGGAGCTGGAGCGAGAGTTTTGGTTCCGAATTCATAGTAGTCCCCTTCAGGGTCGTCCCATGTTTCTGTGAATGTGGTGCTGTTGCCCATGCCGTCGTTGACAGAGAAAGCGATT
>CAYUFO010000114.1:0-6159 GCA_964443985.1 uncultured archaeon
AGAGAAAAGAAAGATGCTCTGTCTTACGTATACGCCGGTCCCAGTTCTTTTTCCTCGCCTTCGCTTTTTTCCTTGTAGCGCTTGAGCTCGTATTTGGATACGCTGGGTTTGGCTTTCTTGAGGGCGTCGTCGAAGTGTTTGGCGATGACCTTCTTGCTTTTGATGTCTTCGCGGAGCGCGAGCATGGCGGCTTCGCGGGCGACGCCCTCGATGTCGGCGCCGGAGAAGTCCTTTGTGCGCATGGCGAGCGCCTTGAGGTCGACGTCTTTTGCGAGGGGCATCTTCTTGGTGTGTATCCTGAAGATATCAAGCCGGGCTTTTTCGTCGGGAGCGGGGATGAGCATCTGGCGGTCGAAGCGGCCGGGCCTAAGGAGGCTCGGGTCGAGGAGTTCCTGGCGATTCGTGGACCCCAAGACGATGACGTTGTCGAGGGGCTCGACGCCGTCGAGCTCGGTGAGTATCTGGTTGACGACGGTCTCGTGGACGTGGGTGCCCGAGTCGCCGCCCGAGCGGCGGGGGGCGATGGCGTCGATTTCGTCGAAGAAGATGATGGTGGGCGCGGTCTGACGGGCCTTCTTGAAGATCTCGCGGACGGCCTTCTCGGATTCGCCGACCCATTTGCTTAAGAGTTCGGGTCCCTTGACGGTGATGAAGTTGGCCTCCGACTCCGTTGCCGCGGCCTTCGCCATGAGGGTCTTGCCGCAGCCGGGGGGCCCGTAGAGGAGGACGGCCTTGGGTGGCCTCACGCCCATGCGCTCGAAGGCCTCGGGGTGCTTGAGAGGCCATTCGACGACCTCCATCATCTCCTGCTTGGTGTCTTGGAGGCCGCCGATGTCGGCCCATTTGGTGCGGGGTATCTCGAGGAAGACTTCCCGGAGCGCGCTGGGCTGGACGCCCTTCATGGCTTCTTTGAAGTCGTCGACGGTGACTTCGAGGTTTTCGAGGACGTCGGCGGGTATCTCGTCGCGGTCGAGGTCGAGTTGGGGGAGGATGCGTTTGAGGGCGCTCATCGCAGCTTCGCGCGACAAGGCTGCGAGGTCGGCGCCGACGAAGCCGTGGGTGGCGTTGGCGGTCTTTTTGAGGTCGACCTTTTCTGCGAGCGGCATGCCGCGGGTGTGGATTTGCAGTATCTCGAGGCGGCCGTCGCGGTCGGGGACGCCGATCTCTATCTCGCGGTCGAAGCGGCCGGGGCGGCGCAATGCGGGGTCGACGGCGTCGACTCGGTTGGTGGCGCCGATGACGACGACCTCGCCGCGGCTCATGAGGCCGTCCATGAGCGTTAATAGTTGCGCGACGACGCGACGCTCGACTTCGCCCTTGGTCTCCTCGCGTTTGGGGGCGATGGAGTCCATCTCGTCGATGAAGATGATGGCGGGTGCGTTCTCTTGGGCCTCCTCGAAGAGCTCGCGGAGCTTTTTCTCGGATTCCCCGTAGAACTTGTCCATGATTTCGGGGCCGTTGAGGGCGATGAAGTAGGCGTTGGTTTCGCTGGCGACGGCCTTGGCCAGAAGCGTTTTGCCGGTGCCCGGCGGGCCGTAGAGGAGGACGCCCTTGGGTGGCTGGATGCCGAGCTTCTCGAAGAGTTCGGGGTGCTTCATGGGGAGCTCGATCATCTCGCGGACGCGGCTGACCTCGTCTTTGAGGCCGCCGATGTCCTCGTAGCGGATGGAGGGGCCGGTCTGCTCTGAGACTTCGACGGGTTTTTCTTTGACCTCGATCTCAGTGTAGTCGCCGACCTGGACGATGTCGTGAGGGGTGGTGGTGGCGACGACGAAGGGGATGGCCTGGCCGAGGACGGATATGATGAACTGGTCGCCGACGGTCAGGGGCCGGCCCATGAGGATGCGCTGCTTGACGTGGTTGGCGAAGTCGGCGCCGAAGGCGATTTGGTGGCTGACGGGGGCGATGACGATTTTTTTGGCTTCGGCGGCCGGGGCCTTGCTGACCCTGACTTTGTCGCCGAGTGAGGCGCTCGAGTTCTGGCGCAGGAGTCCGTCCATGCGGATGATGTCGAGGCGTTCGTCGCCGGGGTGGGCCTGCCAGACGATGGCGGCGGTCTTTTTTTTGCCTTCGACGGCGACGATGTCGCCTGATGTGACGTCGAGCTTTTCGAGGCTTTGGCTTGCGAGCCGGACGATGCCGCGGCCGACGTCGTTTTGCATGGCTTCGGCGACCTTGAGTTCGATGGTGTCTTCGGGCATGGTGGGTCCCTTCGGGGGTTAGTTGTTTTTGGCGCTCTCTTTAAATACGTTCGCCGATGTCCACGTGGCGCTTGGCGGAGTCCTTGGATGCGTCCTTTTCGATTCTGATTTGGAGGACGCCGTTCTTGCAGCAGGCCTTGGCTGTTGTCGGGTCGACGGCGCAGCCGAGGGGGAGGTCCTTGTGGTAGCCGGCGAGCGCGGTGTCGACGTCGATGGTGGCGGTGGCGCCGTCGAGGTCGAGGTTGATGTCTTCGCGGCAGACTCCGGGGAGTTCGGCGAGGACGGTGAGCGTGTCGCCCTCGTCGATGACGTCGGTGACGGGCTCGCGGATGCCGTCGAGGTCGCGGACGTGGGGCCTGCGTTCCCGGGTGTCGCTGGGGGGCTCGGGTGTCGGGTCGGGGATGACGTGGGGCGCGTCCTCGGTCCCGGGGAGCGTGTATTCGCGGGTCTCGGGTGTTCTCTCGAGGGGTTGGCGGAATTCGCGCACGCGCGTTTTGCCGTCGGGGCCGCGGGTGGCTTGGTAGCCGTAGCGGAATCCTGTCCGGGAGTCGCAGGTGCCGTCCTTGCAGTCGAATCCTTCTGCTAGTTGTCGTTCGAGCTCTGCGAAGAGGTCATATATTGTGGGGGTTCGGGTTGGTTTCATGGTTCGTGACACCTCAAATTGTTTAAATTTATATTTAATTGTCGATTAATTTTAGACAATACAACTATAAAAAAGCAACAGTATGCTCAAATATACTGCTAGCCAGACGAGCTCAGCTATCCCCGCTCGCCGACCTCCTTGCGCAGCACCTCCCAACGGCTCCGCCGGGCCTCGCTGATGGAGGGCGTCACGATGGACAAGGCATGCTCGAAGTCTTTGCCCGACACCTTCTCGGCCTTCGGCTTGCCGTTCTTTGATGCCTCCAAGGAAACCGCGTTCCGGATGGCGTTCATGCCCGCCTCCCGGCAGAGGGCCGCAAGGTCGGCGCCTGTATAGTTCTCGGTCTTGGCAACCAGGGCGTCGAGGTCTAAGTCACCTGCCAGCGCCATGTCCCTGACATGCACCTCAAGGATGCTTTTTCGTGCCTCCCGGTCGGGGAAGGGGACGTAGACGAGCCGGTCGAGACGGCCCGGGCGCATGAGAGCGTCGTCGACGAGGTCCGGGCGATTGGTCGAGGCCACGACCGTGACGTTCTTGAGCTCGGCGACGCCATCTATCTCGGTGAGAAGCTGGGCGATGACGCGCTCGGTGACGTTGGTGCCGGTATCGGCGCCCCGCCCGCTCGCGAGCGCGTCTATCTCGTCGAAGAAGATGATGGTGGGCGCCACCTGGCGGGCCCGCGAGAACACCTTCCGCACGCCGCGCTCGGATTCCCCCACCCACTTGCTGATGAGCTCTGGCCCCTTGACGGCGATGAAGTTGGCGCCCGCCTCGTTGGCGACGGCCTTGGCCAAAAGCGTCTTGCCGCAGCCCGGCGGCCCGTAGAGCATCACGCCCTTCGGTGCCGCAACGCCGGTCTCGGTGAAAAGATGCGGGTAGTTGAGGGGCCATTCCACGGTCTCGCGGAGCTTCTGCTTGACGCCCGCCAAGCCGCCGATGTCCTCCCAGGACACCCGGGGGACCTCGACCATGACCTCGCGCATGGCGCTCGGCTCGATCTTGCTCATGGCGTTCTGGAAGTCCTCGCCGGTGACCTTGACGTTCTTGAGGACGTCAAGCGAGAGCTTTTCGGCCTTGGACTTCTTAATCTCTGGCATGAGCTTCTTGAGCGCCCGCATGGCGGCCTCCTTGGCGAGGTTCTCGAGGTCGGCGCCCGTGTAGCCGTAGGTGACGTCGGCGAGCCTTTCGAGATTGACGTCGGGCGACAACGGCATGCCGCGGGTGTGGATTTGCAGTATCTCGAGGCGGCCCTGCCGGTCGGGGACGCCAATCTGTATCTCGCGGTCGAAGCGGCCGGGTCGGCGAAGCGCGGGGTCGACGCTGTCGGGGCGGTTGGTGGCGGTGATGACGACGACCTCGCCTCGGGCCTCAAGGCCGTCCATGAGGGTCAGAAGCTGGCTAACGAGCCTTTTTTCGAGCTCGCCGTGGGTCTCCTCGCGGGCCGGGGCGATGGCATCTATCTCGTCGATGAAGATAATGGCGGGGGCGTTCTCCTGGGCCTGCTTGAAGAGGTCTCTGAGGTTCTCCTCGCTTTGCCCGTAGAACTTGCTCACGACCTCGGGGCTTGCGAGGTTGATGAAGTGGCTGTCGGTCTCGTTGGCGACGGCCTTGGCCAGAAGCGTTTTGCCGGTGCCCGGCGGCCCGTAGAGCATCACGCCCTTGGGGGGCTTGATGCCCAAGTGCTTGAAGACCTCAGGGTGGCGAAGCGGCGTCTCGATCATCTCGCGGATGGCTTCGATCTCGGCTTTGAGGCCGCCGATGTCCTCGTAGTGGATGACGCCGGCGACATCCTTTATCTTCACTGGTTTCTTGCTGATGTGCACGCGGGTCCCCGGGACGATGCGCACGATGCCCTTGGGCTTGATGGCGGTGACGGCGAGGGCGAGGGTGGTGCCCATGACGTCGAGGATGACGGAGTTGCCGGCGAGAAGCGGCATGTTCATGATGCGCTGGTGGACGTAGGCGACGAAGTCGTCGGCGTAGTCGATGGGCTGGCTTGGGGCGAGTTTGATCTCTGCTGCGTCCTTGCAGTCTGCGGGGGTGATGGTGGCGTCTTCGTCGACGCCGGCGCCGGCGTTGTGGCGCAGGATGCCGTCGAGGCGGACGATGCCGTGTCCCCGGTCCTCTTCGCCTGCCCGCCAGGCGAGGCCTGCCGCCTTCTTGGAGCCCTCGATGAGGATGGCGTCTCCGGGGGCGATGCCGAGTTCGTCGAAGACGTCGGGGTCGATGCGGGCGAGGCCCTGTCCCACTTCGGTGCGGGGGGCTTCCTTGACCTTGAGGGTGGTTGCTTGGGATGCCATGATTGTGGAAAAAATGAAAAAAAAGGAGAGGTCAATGGGCTACTTTATCTTGACCTTGACCTCCTTCGGGGCTTCTGCGGGCTTTTTCTTTTTGAGGACGACCTCGAGGATGCCGTTGGTGTAGGTGGCGTCGGTCTTGTCGGGGTCGACTTCTGCGGGGAGTCGGATGCTTCGGTTGAAGGCCTGGTAGCGCCGCTCCTGGTAGAAGTAGCCCTTGTCCTCCTTCTTCTGCTCTTCTTTGACCTCGGCCTTGATGGTGAGGGTGTTGTCTCGGACTTCGACTTCGATGTCGTCTTTTTTGACGCCGGGGAGCTCGATCTGGACTTTGAGGTGTTCCTTTTCGTCGACGATGTCGAGGAGGGGTTCTCTCGTCGCGAGCTGTCGCTCTCCGTCTTTTTTGTCGTCGGTGGTCAGCAGCGGTTGTCCGGGTCTGCCGTACCTGCGGCCGAAGAAGCCGTCGAAGGCGCGGTCTATCTCGTCTTGCATTCGTCTGATTTCGTCGAATGGGTCCCAGTAGGGTGTCATTGCATGCACCTCCAATTGTTCATTGAATACTTATATTGTGTAATATTCATAGACAATTTAAGTATTTAAATGTTAAGGTCTGAGAAAAACGAGAATAATTTATATAGGCAGAATCACCTAAGATAACTGCCACAATGAAAGCCACCATCCGCATCCGCCGCGTCGAAAGACCCTACACCAAAGACCTCGACGCCGACCTCCGCTGGCTGTGCGCGTCATTCGGCTTCTGCGACCCCACCACACCCGAATCCACCGCCAGCCGCATCTTCCGCGAGGTCGTCCGCGCCACCCGCCAAGGCCAAGGCATCACCAGCACCCAACTCGCAGAAGATGTCGACATGAGCCGCGGCGCCGTCATCAACCACTTAAACAACCTCCTCGACGCCGGCCTCATCTCCAAACACGGCACCCGCTACACACTGCGCGCCGGCAACATCCACCGCACCATCGCAGAAATACAGCGCGACATGGCCCGCATCTTCGAAGACCT
>CAYUFO010000115.1:0-6146 GCA_964443985.1 uncultured archaeon
GTCGAGGATGCGGGGATGCTCCAAGTTAGGTAGTAGGTAGTATGCCTTGCGCGTCTGCTCGTCGCTTCCCGGACCCTGCCGGGGGAGCCTCTCATGGAGCTCCCAGAAGACGGGCGGGAGCTCGGGAAGATCATCCATGAGAAGCCCTCATTCGTCGCAAAGGACTAAATAATCAGGGCACCAAGGCGAGGCTTACGAGGTTCCAGCCGGTGTAGAGGGTGAGGTCGGCGGAATCCGTGCCGAGGTTAGCTGCGCCGGGAGTCGGCGTGTCGAAGTGGGCGAGGTCTCCCGATTCGCTGCGACCAACCGAAGAGCCCGAGGGTATCTCTGTCCAGTTTTCGTCGAGGTCGGTGCAATTGTAGATGAACAAGTCGATGAAGTCGGTCTCATACATGAGTGCGATGCCGCCTACGCTCTCGTTCAAGTCGAGGCCGGTCTCGTTTCGGTAGAATACGGCATAGGCATCGAGGACTATCAGGCCCCCCTTGGCATCCATGCTTGAGTTGCGCGAGCCGGTGGCGTCGGTGTGGTTGAACCAGACGCCCGTAAGGGAAAGGTTGGCGGTGCCGTTGTTGACTATCTCTATCCAGTCGTTGGCTGAGTTGACGACGACTTCGCTGATGGCGAGGCTGTAGACCTCTTCGACGGTCGTCGTGGTGGTGGATGATGTCGTGGTCGTGGAGGTCGTCGTTGTGGGCGGCGTCCCGCAGTCGAAGTCGCAGGCAGGTGATGCTCCCTCGTCAGTATAGCTTGAAGTGACAGTGCAGGTGTTGTCGTCTCCCGAGGTCTCCTCGGCGCTTAAGACGAGAGGCCATTCGAGGTCGTAGCATCCGGGGAGAATCCATTCGTCCTCGTAGTGGACCGAGTCGTTTCCGATGTAGGTCTCCCAGTCGCTTGCGAGCTGCAGGATGCTTTGATTGAAGCTCGTCAACACGCTGGGAATGTACAGTGACGTCGGACATATCTGGTAGGCGGCCCGGAAGAACGTGAACTCTATCAGGCCTATTAACTCTCCGTCGTGGCGGGGGTCGTGGCCGTGGTACTCGGTGAAGTTGCCCCAGTGGCCGGCGTATCCCAGGAGGTCGCCTGCCGTGACGTTGTCGCCGTAGGAGACGACCGGGTTCTTGACGTGGTCGATGTTCAAGACGATCTCGGAGTCAACGTCGGAGGTGATGTATATCTCGTAGTCGGAGCCGGTGAGGTCGGCCTGCTCGTTGAAGTAGGTGATGGTGCCGTTCATCGGGACATAGACGGGAGCGTCTTGGTCTATCCAGTAGTCGAATTCTCCTGAAATGAGGTTGCTTATGGGGTTCTCGGATTGCCCGAATTCATTGAATACCCTGTTGAACCAAGCGGTGTCGTTCCAGATGGGGTCGAATTCGACGGAGCCCGCAAGCAGCGTGGATGCGTTGAAGGGGGCGATGTCGATGCCGGGGTGGCCGACGATGGCGGGAAACGACCGATGGGGGCTGAGGGCGGGGGCATTATCGTATATGTCGTATCCGCCGGAGAGGTTGTTGAAGCAGACGACATTGCCGTCCATCCGGCTTGCATAGCTCTGGTTGTCGACGTAGACGCCGCTATCCTGGTTGAGCGAGACGTTGCTGTCGTTGAGGACGAGGCCTGTGGAGCGCTCGACGACGATGCCACGGTCGTTTTCGATGACGGTGTTGTTGACGAGCGTCACGTTGTTGGATTCATATAAGTGGATGCCGTAGGCGAAATCCGAGAGCACGCAGTTTCTGAGGGTGAACCCGCTGGCGCCGCTGGCATTGATGCCGACGCCCGACCCAGACCCCGTAATCGAGTGGCCGGCACAGTCGAGTTCCTCCAAGCCGTAATAGATGGTGAATCCGTCGCCGCCGCAACTGTAATCCTCGGTGAGCGTGGTGTTCCCCGAAGCAACGGCGCCACCACAACTCAGGGATTGAGCAGAACCAAGAGGAACCAGTAATACCATGAGGAGTGCGAAAAACCGATTCACGCCAATCATCTAACAATAATTAGCCCGGCCATATAAAAAAAAAGAGTGACGCGTTACGGCACGAGCGCGAATCTTATGAGATTCCGGCCACGGGAGAGGGCGGGAACTCGGCAGATTTGTGTCGCGTCCGCGGGTGGTCTCCCCCCCCGTCCGAGAGCGGTGAGCGGTTTCGGGTGGGGGCCCCGCGTTGCGGGGTTTACTGGTTGACGAACGAGTCTTTGAAGTGTTTGCTGTATCCCTTCTTCCTTTTTTTGAGGTATTCGACGTGTTCGACCTTGTATCTGAGGAATTTCTCTATGTCGAAGCCGTATTCTTCAAGCATGGTCGCCGTCCGGTGGCCTCCGAGAAAGTGGGGGATGATGACGTAGTTTGCGCCCTCCTCGTAGAGTTTTATCGCGTCTTCGACGTTGAAGGAGGTGGCGATGATGATGCCTTCGGGATTGGCTTGCTTGATGTGGTCGATGAGGATGAGGTTGGTTTCGAGGTCGTGGATGGTGGAGATGGTCATTTTCGCCTTGGCGAGCTCTATGTCCCGCAGGGTGTCGTGGTCGGTGACGTCGCCGTAGACGCAGGCAAAGCCCTCGCCTGCGACGCGGGTGATGATGTCGGGGTCGTAGTCGACGATGAGGAACTTCTTTTTGAGGTTCTTCAGGGATTCGATGAGGTCGTAGGCTATCCGGTTGCATCCGAAGATGATGATGTCGTATTGTTCGTGGCGGTGGTAGCGGTGTTCGTCAATCTTTTTCCCCTTCCGTTCGAAGACCTTGAGCAGGGGGGAGAGGCGGACGTATATCCTGTTGGCGTAGAGGATGAAGTATGTGCAGCAGAATATCGTTATCATGCCGACCATCGTCATGATGGACAGGACCTCCCCGGGGATGTGGCCGAGTTTGATGCCGAGGGCGACAAGTATCAGCGAGAATTCGCTTATCTGGGCGACGGTGAGGCCCGCGAAGAAGCTGTTCTTCCGCGTGTAGCCGAGCCGGCCCATCAACGTCATCACGATGAGGGGGTTGCCGACGAGGATGATCGCCGAAAACACGAGAATCGAGGGGGCATGCTGGTAGACGTCCGTCACTACGAGCTCCGAGCCGAGGGCGATGAAGAAGAGGACGAGGAAGAAGTCCCGCAGCACCTTCATCCGAGAGCTTATCTCGGCGTGGTAGGGGGACACGGAGAGCGTCACCCCCGCAAGCAGGGCCCCGATTTCGATGGAGAAGTTGAATAAGTCAAAGAGCGCGGCGAGCGCCAGGCACCAGCCGAGGGCGAAAAGAAGCAGGTACTCCCGCGACCTCGCAATAGCCTCCATCACCCAGGGGAGGACGTAGATGCTCACCATGCCCAAAAGGAAGAGCAGACCCATTCCAACCAGTCCGGTTTCGACTGCCAGCAAAGAGATGTTTTCACCCGAAGGCGTCGAGGACAGCACCATCAAGACAAACACCGCTATCAGGTCCTGGACGACCAGAAAGCCAATTGCGATTCGCCCGTAGACCGTCTCCGTTTCCCGCTTGTCAGACAATAGCTTGAGGATGATGATGGTGCTGCTGAACGTGAGGGCAACCGCGATATAGGCTGCGGTGACGGCGGGGAAGCCAAGGAGGAGGCTTGCGGCAAGGCCTATGATGAAGGTGAAGACGAACTGGCCGGCGCCGGTTAAAAGCGAAACCTTGCCGACCTCCCGGACGACCCGGGGATTGAGGCTCAACCCCACCATGAAAAGCAGGATGGCGATGCCGAGATGGGAAAACAGGGCGAGGGAGTCGGCGCTGGACACAATCCCCAATCCATAGGGGCTCACGAGGATGCCCGTCAAAATGTAGCCGATGATGAGAGGCTGCCGTAGCAAAACCATGACCCCCGCAACAACGGCGGCGATGATGAGGATGCTGCTGAACTCGTAAAATATGCCGGCAGCCATGATTTCAGAGATATGTGTCCCACCACATATATACGTTCGTGGAGGCGAATCTCACAGTAATTCGCTTTTTCCCGCTCACCGCGGCATGAAACGCCCTTTTCTTTCGGGATTCATTGGGGGGTTTTGTCCCGGAGTCTGAGGAGGCCTTGCATCCCCTAGGAAAGAAAAGGTTGCGAGGGGACGCGGACCCGAAGAGATCCTACGGATTTCTTGGGCGCAAAAATCTCTCTGGGATTTTTAGCGTCGAGCAAAATGTTCAAAAAGTGCGCAAAAAATAATTGGAATCGGGTTCGGCTTTTAGGCCCCACCCCATTGTTACCCCTACTTTTTATGTAAAAAATACAGTATTTATATATTTGTAGGGGTAAATAGTCTGTGTGGCCAGAGTAAACAAGAGGATAAAATCCGGAAAAACATATTACTACTTGGAGCACACAATCCGAGAAAAAGGCGAAGTGAAGAAAGAGGAAAAGTACCTCGGCAAACATGTTCCAAAAAACATTGAGGAAGTCAAAAAAGAGTTTGTGGCCGAAATCTATCGCAGAAGATGGATTCCACTCCTTGAATCAATCAGGAAAAACTACCGCCGAGAGGAGAAGACCATACCCCCCACCCTTCGGGAGAAACAATCCCACCAGTTTTCTATCAGGTTCACCTACGACACCAACCGCATAGAAGGCTCAAAACTAACACTCAGGGAGACAGCCGACCTTTTGGAGAGGGGAATCACACCCAAAAACAAGCCGCTCGCCGACGTCAAGGAGGCCGAAGCTCACGAGAAACTTTTCACAGATATACTCGAATACAAAAAAGACTTAACACTACAAACGATACTATACTGGCACAAGAGGCTATTCGAACCAACAAAACCGGACATAGCCGGAAACGTACGAAGCCACCAAGTAGCAATATCAGGCAGCAAATTCATGCCACCATCTCCCGTGGAACTCAACCCACTGCTATCCGATTACTTCAGATGGTACAACAAAAACAAGGAGAAACTCAATCCCGTCGAGCTCGCGGCCCTCGCCCACCTCAAACTCGTCACCATACACCCCTTCGCCGACGGAAACGGCAGGATAAGCCGGCTCGCCATGAACTTCATCCTCAACAAAAAAAACTACCCCCTCCTCAACATCCCCTACGAAAACCGGACCAGCTACTACAACGCACTTGAACGAAGCCAAACAAAAAAACAAGACCACATCTTCACCCACTGGCTCATAAAAAGATACCTCAAACAACACAAACAATACATTAGATGAGGGGTGTGCGTTTTTCATTGGTGTTTGAAGTGGGTTAGTTTTCTCGATAGTTGTGTTTGGCCGGTTTGGGTGGCCCAAACCGCCTGCGTGAGCAGGCGGCACAAGGTTAGTTGGGTGTAGAAGGCCACGCTTTTTAGGCCGCGACATAATCGTTTTGGCAGGGCCAGTACCTTTTTGATGAGGTCGTTTTGAGGCTCGACTTCACAGCCGAGCCCTAGGGCTCGGGTGTGTGGCCGACGAAACGTCGGCTCCATCCATCGGAACGCTTTGATGAGTCGTCTTCGGGTTTTGTTTGTATGTAGCTGGTTTCGCAAGGTATCGTGGTGTTGGTCTCCGCGACGGCGGTTGCGGCAGATGGCGGGAAATCCGTCTTCGGCTGCGATGGCTTGATGGTTGGCCTCCGAATCGTAGCCAGCGTCGGCGACATATACGCCCTCACCGATGCCTTGGATCAAATCCGGCAACAGGGGGCTGTCGTGGCGATTGACGGAGGTGACTTCTATGCGGAGGGGTACCCCCCGCCGCATGTCGGATAACACGTGCAGTTTGAAGCCATGCACCCAGCCTTTGGAGTCGCTGAAACCAGTCGCAGCATCAGGGTCCCGGGGCTTCCACTCCAACGTCGCGTCTACACCATACACTCCCGAGGGTGGGAGTGTGCAGCGCAAAGCCTCACACACTTCGCGCAAGAGAACGTCGTGCTGTTGGCGGAATCTACCAAACGTGGTGCGGTGTGGCACCACTTTAAACCCGAGAGCGGCCGCTTCCCGCGGCCGCGCCTGCAGGTACCGCACCAAATCAGACTCATTCGCCAAATCCCGGAAAAGCATAATCAGAAACGCCTTCACCATCGATTGAACAGGAAAACGCCTACCTCGACGCCGAACACATGACACACCCAAAGGCCAAGAAACAAAAGCCTTATCAACCACGGCAAACAGCGAAGCTGTTTGCGTGCACAAAAACCGTGTTGGTT
>CAYUFO010000116.1:0-6077 GCA_964443985.1 uncultured archaeon
TCTACGAATCAGAGCAGGTCCAAAAGACCTCGACGAAGTTCAAGGGACCGGCCGCCCTGCTCTCCGGCATGTTCCCCACGCTCGAATGGGACCTCCGGAAGGCGGGCTACGACGTCAACGCCGATAAATACCTCTCCATCACGCTCTACCTTGCCACCCTCGCCTCCATCGGCGGCCTGCTGGCCTTCGGCGTCCCCGTGGCCGTCACCGAAAAGCAGCTCATCCTCCCCGACAACCAGATAAACACCGCCATTCTCTGGCCGCTCGGCGCGGGCATCGCCATGGCCGTCCTCGTCTTCTTCTACGCCCTCTACGCCCCCCGCATCAAGATCAACCGTCGCGGGCGGCAGATAGACAAGCACCTCGAATACATGCTCAAAGACATGCAGGTCCAGTTGACGGCGGGCGTCCCCCTCTTCGACACCCTCGTCAACATCAGCCGCGGCCAGTACGGCGAATGCTCGGTCATCGCCGACGGCATCGTCCAGGAGGTGCAGTCGGGCAAGGCCGTCATCGACGTCCTCGACGACGTGGGCATGTGGTCGCCCAGCGACTATCTGCGCAAGGTCGTCTGGCAGATAGTCAACGCCGTGCGCTCGGGCAGCGACATGGTGCGCGCCCTCGACGCCATCTCCAACGACATCCGCATCCAAAAGGAGAACAAGATCAAGGCCTACGGCCAGGAGCTCAACCTCTGGGGCCTCATCTACCTCATGGTCGCCGTCATCGTTCCCTCCATGGGCGTCACGCTCTTGGTCATTCTCTCGAGCTTCATGGGTGGCGGCGTCATCGACGAGACCCTCTTTTGGACCATCATGGTGGGCCTCATCGTCTTCCAGATAGTCTTCATCACGTTCGTATCAAGCAAGCGGCCGGAGGTATAAGACACCATGGTGAAAGTCGGCGAGGTCATGGACGCCCAGGGCGAGGCGACCGACAAGGACTTAAAGCCCAAGAAGACGCTCGCCCAGTCCCCGCTCGGACGCCTGCTCAAGGGCCCCGTCGGGCTCGTCACGGGCGTCATCGTCTGGTCTTTGACCGTCGTCCTCCAGTTCGTCTTCCTCATCGCCTCGTCGGTGCAGCGCGTCATCCGCCCCTTCATGCTGTATCTCCCCGACAAGATAGCGGACGTGGCGCCGGCGCGGATGCTCGGCGGCCTCGACCAGGAGCTCGTCTACGCGGGCATCGACATGCGCTCGGAGAAGCTCGTCGCCATCCTCGTCATCTACAGCATCGTGGGGGCGGGGACGGCCTACGCCTTGGCGCTGCTACTAAGCCTGCCCGAAGCCGTCACCGTCATCGCCACGGTGCTCGTCTTCGCCGGCATGCTCATCATGCCCCGCCTGCTACTGAACCTGCTCATCTACCGCCGCACGGAGAACATCGAGTCGGTGCTCCCCGACATCCTCGACATCATCGCCCAGAACATGATAGCAGGCATGACGAGCTACAACGCGCTGTGGAGCGCGAGCCGCCCCGAGTTCGGCCCCCTCGCCCTCGAGATCCAGAAGGCGGCGAAGGCGACGCTGACGGGCGAGCCCTTCGAGGAGTCGCTCGTCAAGATGAGCAACCGCATCAAAAGTGACAAGCTCGAGCGCACCGTCCGCCTCATCATCCAGGGCATGCGTTCGGGCGGCGAATTGCCCGCCGTCCTCGCAGGCATCTCCAAGGACATGCGCGATGAAGCCAACCTGCGCCGCCAGATGGCCACCGAAGCCAACGCCCACTCGCTCTTTATCCTTTTCGCCCTCGTCGTCGGCGCGCCGCTCCTTCTGGCGGTGTCGCTGCAGTTCATCACCATCTTCTACACGCTCTTTGAGTCCATGAACCTCGAAGACATCACCGAGTCGGCTCAGGGCGGCGGCATCGCCATCTCGGCCATCTCGATTTCGCCGGACTTCTTCTTCACCTACGCGATTTTGACGCTGGCGGTCCTCGCGCTCTTCGGCTCATTGCTCATCGGCCTCATGAAGACGGGCAAGGTCATCTCAGGCATCGTGAACGTGCCCGTCTTCGTCATCATCTCGATTGCCGTGTTCCTGCTTTTGAACTTCGGCCTCGACATGTTCTTCGGCAGCATGTTCACGACGCTGGGTACCTGAGCCTAGGCTCCGTGCTTGAGCAGAAGGGAGCTGATGCGCTTTATCTCTGCGTCCGAGAGTTCGTATTCCGACTCGAATGATTCGATGTAGTCGGCGAGCTCGTCGAGTCCGACGACGGGGACGGTGGGGTCCTTGAGCTCGAGCATGGTGTCGGCTCGCGTGAAGACGATGATGCCGACGATCCATAGGTGGGGGCTCGTCCGCTCGCGAAATATCTCGGCTTCGTGGGCGAGGACGAAGTCTTTGAGCACCTTGGCGTTTCGCTTCACCTGGTTGCTGGGACTGCCTATCTCAAGCTGGTAGGGGGTGCCCGCCCGCCCTATCTTCTCGCGGGTCCACGCGTCGCCCTCGCAGTGGATGATGCCCGCGTAGTTTTTCGTCTCGATGACGAATAGGCCGTTGGGTCCGCAGACGATGTGGTCGGTGTCGCCACGGTTGGGGGGCACGACGACGCCGTTGAGGACGCGGTAGTCGTCTGCGAGCTTTTCGAGCTCGGCGAGGACGCTTGATTCGCCCGCGGAGCCCGTCCGCCACACGGTCCGTTCGCGAAGCGATGCGAGCCCGAGGACGTAGGCGACGGGGATGAGGACGAGCCCCACCGACGACCACAGGTAGACGTTTTGGGCAAAGAGGGCGGTGGCCAAAAGGAAGAGGATCAGGAAGATGAGGACGCGGCTTTGGCGCAAGTGGATGTTGCGCCAGACGTAGAGGCTCTCGCGGCGCTTGCGGACGACCTTCATCGTGGACGCTTAGCTTGTAGGCTCTCGGGATTTTTAAATGGGGGGCGGGTAATAGATAGCCAGATAGAGGTTTCACGGAGCAATCACAAAATGATGGAGTCACGCAAGGCCCAAGCGGCCATGGAATACCTCATGACCTACGGATGGGCGATTCTCGTCGTCATGATCGTCGGTGTCGTCATGTGGCAGATGGGCATCTTCAACCTCGGCGGCACGACGGTGACGGCGCAGGGCTTTTCCCGTGTCAAGCCGCAGCTGGCGGCGACCGGCCTCAACGAGAACGGACATTTCACCCTCATATTCACCAACGGCGTCGGCACCGAAATCGTCCTTGACAATTCCGACCCCGCCGTCTTCGAGGGAACCGTGGGTGGCACTTCTTTCTCCTGCGATCTGAGCCCCAGCAAGTATACCATCTCAGTGGGCGACAACTTCAAGGTGAACGGCACGGGATGCGGTGCCGGATTCGAGCCGGGCGCCGTGTATTCGGGTGCCGTGACGGTTCGCTACACGCTCTCCATTGGCGATGTCTCGTCATCCCACGTCGACTACGGCACCGTCCGCGGGCCCGTGGAGCCGGCATAAACGCTTTCTTGCATGAGCTGGAGGACTAAAACATCTTCCTTTAGCGTTGGCGGTAGTTCTTCGAGGATTGGTTGGAGGGGGGAGGGTTTCGCCCAGTAGACGGCGTAGACGGGGATATCCCTTTTTTGATAGGCTTGGACGACGCGTTGGGTGTCTGCGGGGTCGTTGGCGACCGTGTAGATGTCGACGTCTTTGGAGATGGCAGATCGGTAAAGGAGGCCGGCTTCTCCCGATCCGTAGACGAGGACGGCGGCGCGTTGGGGGAGGGCCTGGTCGAGCGTCTGTGACATGGTAGTGACTTCTGTGGTCCGTCTGGCGCCGACGACGCTGTCGGCGTAGGCCACCGAGCCGCTCCAGGCGACGGCGATGGTGAAAAACGCCCAGAATGCTGTGGTGTATGCCGGTCTCTTGCGGGCTAGCACATACAGGCCAATGACTCCCAATGCTATTCCGGGGGGCATCACGCTCGACAGGGTGTCCGCGTCCCTCGGGTAGAGCAGGAACGGCTGCGAGGAGAATCCGATGACTGAGAGAATGAGTATGACCGCAAGGACGCCTCCCTTTCTTGTGTCCGGTCTCTGCTTCAGTGCGGTGACGGCCGAAAGGGACAGGAGGACGAGGAAGGGGACAATCTCAAGCAGATAGCGCATCCCCAATGTCTCGTTGACGCCGCCGAGCGAGGCGGGACCCCAGACGAGGACGCCGGCGGCAGCGAGTACAGTCCACAGCAGTACGGCTTCGTGTTTCTTCCAGCCGTGGATGGCTGCGGGGAGGGCGAGTATGAGGTAGGGCGTCGACTGCAGCAGGGCCTTCTTGTCCAGCGGATAGGGGTGAGCGCCCGGGACGTCGGCGTAGAATACTTTTTGGAGCAATGAGGCGAACACCGAGGAACCGATTCCCGTCAATAGAATGGTGAGGAGTCCGGTGGAGAGGAGGAGTGGGAGAAGCGTTCTGTGGTGGTTGTCCGTCGCAAGGCGACGACGAAGAAACCAAAAGATGGCGGCCCCGGCGAGGAGGAAGACGGCGGGCACAAGCATCTTCGCCCCCATGACGAGGAGGTTGCCGTAGCCGGTGACCAGCGGGTGGTGGAAGACGAGCGTGTTGATGTACACGACCACGGCGAGGGGTAGCGCGACGCCGGCCAGGTAGGCGGGGAGGATAGACCTGCGCCGGAAGATGAGAAAGGCGCCGAGCACGACGGCGTAGACGGCGTTGGGGTAGCGGAGGCCGAGGGCGGCGCCTGCGAAAAGACCAGCTAATAGGGCGGAGTGGTGCTGCGGTCGTTTTGTCGCTGAAAGGATCAGGTAGGAAGCCCCGGTGACGAGAAGGACGGACAGGGCGTGGGGCCACAGCATGGGGGCGTAGGCGAGGCTGTAGGTGGCAGCCGACCAGAGGGCGGCGGCGGCAAGCGGAAGGGTCTTCGAGGCGGGAGAGATGGTGCGGGCCATGAGGGCGACGAGGACGGCGGTGGCGGTGTAGGCGCAGACGTTGAGTGTCATGGGGCCCCAAAGACCCCAAAGCCGGTAGAGGGGGGCGGCGATGACGGGGTAGAGGGGTGCGGGAATCCCGGCGAGCCGGACGCCGTCGATATGGGCGAAGGTGGTGCCCGGGATGCGCTGCTGATTGGAGTGCAGAACGTCCAATCCGTTGTCGAGGACGAGGCTGCCTTGCTGCGCATAGGCGTCAATCATGAGAAGGTAGCTGAACTCGTCGGACACCCGGATGCCGGGTGTGGAGAAGATAATGAGAAAAGATGCGAGGACGAGTGCATAAATCGAGGGCCAAATGATTCTATGCTTTCCCGGGGCGGACATGGTTGGTAAGCCATAGAAGGCGTTGAATAAAACACGAACCTTGAGGCGTGTTTTTTAAAGAGTTGGATGTAATGACTTACGTCGCTGAGAGTGGAGTATCTTCACTTTTTAAAAAAGCGGCAAAGACACCCCGGGAAAACGTTATTTAAGCCCTGTTTTCCCAAATATAACTGATTCATGGATTATGTCCGGGAATCATAGAGGTGAAAAATATGAAAAAGTTGACAAACAAGGGTCAAGGGGCCATGGAATACCTCATGACCTACGGATGGGCGATTCTCGTCGTCATGATCGTCGGAATCGTCATGTGGCAGCTGGGCATCTTCAACATGGGAAGCACAGCCGTCACCGCAAGCGGCTTTTCCCGCTTGAAACCGCAACTCGCGGCTGTGGCTATGGTTGCAGGTGGTGATAGTACTTTTGTCTTCACCAACGGTGCAGGTGCGACCATTACGCTGCTATCGGCAGGTGTTGAGACTGATTTGGCTCCTGGACGGTCTGCTGTTGCTCAAACAGACTTTGTCGGAACGACGAGTGGCGCAGGAGACAATTTTTATTTCACGGTCTCTCCCCCAGGGACTGCAACTGCAAGTGCAGGCGACCCTGTTGTCGCTACCGTTGACATCACTTACACAATAAGTGTTGCTGGCGACACCGTCGGCCACGTTGAACACGGCACGATTCGAGGGCCGCTCGAATAAAGCATAGCTTCGTAGGAGGGCTGTTTCGGCCCTCCTCCGACCATTTTTTCAATCTGAGGTGAAAAACATGAAACATATGTCAAACAAGGGTCAAGGGGCCATGGAATACCTCATGACCTACGGATGGGCGATTCT
>CAYUFO010000117.1:0-5972 GCA_964443985.1 uncultured archaeon
GCCATCATGCGGGCGGCGAAGTCCTTGAATGCGAGCGTGGGCCCCTCGTCGAGCCACAGCAGATGCTGGCGTCCCTTGACTCGCTCGATGGGGACGGGGAAGTCGTAGGCGTCCTTGCAGATGGCCTTGAACGTGTCGGGGGGGAGGTCGTCTGCGAGGAACGAGTGCATGGCCTCGTAGGCGAGCTCCGCGTAGGGCCGGCCCTTGTACGATTGGATGGTGTCGCGTCCGAGGACGGGAACCGTCTCGGGCATGTAGAGCCCCTTGTCTTCTGCCTGACCCTGCAAGAGGACCTCTCGGAACGTGGCCTTCGGGGCCTTTTTGTTGGTGCTGTAAAACTGGATGGATGACGGCATCGCCAGAATGCATTTGCGTTTGGGGCTTTATATGCCTGCCGGAAAAGAATACTATCGGCATGAACGAGCTGCGAAAGGATTATCTCCTCGACGAATGGGTCATCATCGCGGCGGGGCGGGGGAAGCGCCCCAACGACTTCACCCAAAAACAGGAAGCCGAGGAAGAAACGGGGACCTGTTTCTTTTGTCCGGGAAACGAACATCTCACGCCCCCGGAAATCAGCCGGGTCGAAGCAGACGGGAAATGGGCCATCCGAGTGTTCCCCAACAAGTTCCCCGCCGTCAGCAAAGACGAGGCCGAGCCGAGCGGCGGCCTGCTTTCCATGCAGGCGGCTTACGGCGTCCACGAAATCGTCGCCGACACCAACGACCACGCCAAGACGCTTTCAGACATGCCCGTTGAACACATCGTCTGCGTCTTCGACGTCTACATGGAACGCATCGAGGCCTTGAGCGCCGACGAGCGCACGAAGTACGTCGCCGTCTTCAAGAACCACAAGAAAATGGCCGGCGCCTCGCTGTCCCACAGCCACACGCAGATAATCTCGACGTCGATGCTGCCGCCTTTGGTGCGAAGGGAGGCTGACGCGGTGCGCCAATACAGTGCCGATCATGGCTCATGCCCCCACTGCGACGCATGGCGAGGGGAGCTCCAAGGCGACCGAAGAATTGCCGATGACGAGTATACCGCTGCCTTCGCACCGTACGCGAGCAGGTTCAACTTCGAGGCCATGGTGCTGCCGAAACGGCATGTCGCCAATTTCTCCGACCTCGACGGCGAGGAGAGAATCTCTTTTTGCGCCACGCTCAAAAACATTCTTGTCCGTCTGCGCAACGGCCTCGGCGACCCCGGTTACAACTACTTCCTCCACTACGCCCCTGGCGCAGAGGACCTCCACTTCCACCTCAAGATTTGCCCCAAGCTTTCAACCTGGGCGGGCTTCGAACACACGACGGGCATCATCATCAACACCATGCCGCCGGAGACCGCCGCCGCGTTTTACCGCGGAGAAGAGACTAGCTAGTGAGTCGTCTTCGAGAGCGCTTGGCTGATGCTTTCTGCCAACCCGTCCACGGTCGAAAGGCCGGTTTCATCTTCCAACGCGTCGCCGGGATTCCTCCCCACTGCGGCGCCGCCGAAATGGGGATTGCCGGCATCGCCCACGACGACCATGCCGTTGATGAGCATCCATGCGTGGATGTTGCCGATGGTGAGCTCCTGGCCTCCGTTGCGCGAACCTCCGACGGCGAGAGCGCCGCCGATTTTCCCCGAAAGCATGCAGTCTTGGCGCCTGAGGGGGAGCGTCCGGTCGAATACGGATTTCAGTTTGGCGGTGACGCCGCCGAAGTAGACGGGGGAGCCGACGACGATGGCGTCGGCTGCCTGCATGGCAGAAAGGATGGCGTTGAGGTCGTCGTCGATGACGCAGGAGTCGTCGTCTTTGCAGTGGCCGCAGTCGCTGCAGTAGCCTATGTCTTTTGCGGCAAGGGAGACGAACGTCGTCTCATGCCCGCCTTTTTCACAATTCTCCAACACCCGTTTTACGAGGTCGTCGGTGTTGCCCGCCCGATGCGAGCCGCTGATGCCGAGTATCTTCATGCTAGATTTTTTAATAGCTCCGTTTTAATAAACATATGGGGGGCAAGCTGTAGCGGGTGCTGTATTCTTGGCAGACCATGACCGAGATAGAAGACATCGTCATCGCCCTGAAAAAACTGCAGCTAAGGCCGGATTTCCACGTCTGGGCCACGCCGACCGCGGTCGTCAAGACCATGAAGCAGATCGACCCTTCCTGCGACATCGGCATCGAAAAGATCGTGCATCTCATCCAGCATGCCGGCGGCCACAAGATATGCATCGCGAGCCTAAAGAGCGTGATGGATCGGGGCTTCGTGCTCAAACGGGGGATGGGCGTCGTCGGAGGCCAGGATTTCAAGGTATGGGACGCCGTCCTGGGGCTTCGGCCGCCGGCCTGCAGCTATCCTGCGGGCATGACGTGCGATGCCAGGACGTGTCCGAGTAAACGGATGGTGGATGAACGGGAAGGGAATAAAGCCTGCGATGCAGGACAGGGTAGAGCGAATTTGTCGCTTGGCCACGCGCCAGATGAGAGAGCGCGGGGAGCACTCGGGCCCGCGGCTGTGAGGTATTTTCGAAAGAACGGGAAGCTCTATCGAATCACGCCAAAGCGGGTAAAAAAACGCGTCGTGAGAAGGATTCCCGCCAAGAAAACCGTGCAAAAAGTGCGCAAACGCTAGCTACATCACGTACTTGGCGAACATGACGCGGGACTTGCGGAGCATCTTGTTGGTGGGGTCCGTCATCTTGCGGATGTCTTTGATGAGGTCGTCGAACTTCTGGCGTTCCTCTTCGGAGAGGAGGTCCTTGTTCTCCTGCTTGTGCTTGACGGTCGTCTGACCCTGGTCTCCCTGGTAGCCGGAATCGAAGATGATGGAGGCGATGCTGGCAGAGCCCTCTTTCTTGTCGTCTTCGTCTTCTGTTTTTTCGATGAGCTTCTTTTTGACGGACCCGTACCATTGGGGTAGCGAGCTCTTGGCCTCCTTCATGGCCTTCCTGAAGTCGGCGAACGTGATGGGGCGCTCGCGGCCGGTCTTCAGCGCCTCGCGCCAGGGGACCGATGCTGCGGCATCGCAGAGGGCGGCGAGGTCGGCGTTGGAATACCCTTCAGTCATGCGGGCGATGCGGCCGATGTTCAGGCGCTTGGAGACTGGCCGGTTCTTGAGGTTGAGACGGATGACGCCCGCCCGCGTCTTCTTGTCGGGCTCGGGAAAGTAGATGAGCTTGCTGAATCGGCCCGCCCGCCTGAGCGCTGAGTCGACGTCCCAGGGGGCGTTGGTGGCGCCGATGACGAGGACGCCGTCGTTGTCGTATTCGGCGCCGTCCATCTCGGTGAGGAACTGGTTGATGGCGCGTTTCTCGAAGCTCTGGCCCATCTCCTCTCGCTTGCCGCCGAGGCCGTCTATCTCGTCGAAGAAGAGTAGCGAGGGCGTGTGGTTTCGAGCGGTCTTGAAGGCGCGGTGTGTGTTTTTTTCGGTGTTGCCTGCATACATGTCGACTATGTCGCTCATCTTGACGGCGATGAAGCCGGCCTGGTCGTCCTTGCCTTGGCGCTTGAGCTCCTGGGTTATCTCACCTGCCGCAGCCTTGGTGATGAAGGTCTTACCGCAGCCGGGGGGTCCGTAGAAGATGATGCCGCCGCCGGGTGTCTTGCCGTAGCGCTTGGCGAGCTCGGGGTTGGAAAGCGGATAGATGATGGCTTCCTTGAGCTTCTCCTTGGTCTTGTCGAGGCCGGCGACTTTGTGGAAGAGCATGTCGGGGTAGAGGATGTCGAATTCCTTGTTCATGTCGACTTCGCCGTCGCCTGCGCCCTCGCCGCCGCCTCCCCCTGCGC
This sequence comes from uncultured archaeon, assembly GCA_964443985.1. GTDB lineage: Archaea > Altiarchaeota > Altiarchaeia > IMC4 > JBDREA01 > JBDREA01. Next base: position 3,770 of record CAYUFO010000117.1, read on the forward strand.
CGACGGCCGCTGGTGCGGGGCCGCCGCCGGGAGCGGCTCCGGGCTGGCCGCCTGCCATGCTCGCTTTCTTGCCTTGGGCGACGTCCTTCTGCTGGGTGGCCTTGGTGTAGTTGGGGTCGATTTCGAGGGCCTTGTCGTAGTCTTCTATGGCGCGGTCGTATTCGAGCTTGTATTCGCGCACGAGGCCTCGGGTGTAGTAGGCTTCGGCGAGGTTGGGGTTGAGCTCGATGACCTTGTTCAAGTCTTCGAGGGCCTTGTCGTACTGCTGGAGCCGGGTGTGGGCGAGCGCGCGGTTGAAGTAGGTCTCTAGGAGGTCGGGGCGCAGCTCCAATGCCTTGTTGTAGTGCTCGATGGACTTCTGGAACTCGCCGAGCTTGTAGTAGTCGTTGCCGAGGTTGTGGTATTCGTGTTCGAGATCGGGTTCGAAGATGCGTCGGTCGTAGTCCATGGCGTTGCCCGGGGTCCGTCTAATTATTAACCCCTCTATATATTTAGGTGAAGATGATTGGTTTGGAGAGCCTGCGTGTCGCGATTGTCGGCGGCTACGGCGGCATGGGGTCGCTGATGGCACGGGAGTTCATCGCGAGCGGGCACGAAGTCGTCATCGCCGGACCCAACGCACGAAAGGGAGAGGAGGTGGCAGGGGAGCTCGGCGCCGTCTACGATCAGGACAACGCGAAAGCCGTGTCGTCGGCAGACATGGTCATCGTCACCGTCCCCATGGAGGCGACACCAGGAGTCATCGCCGAGGTCGCCCCCCACGTCAAAAAGGGAGCGCTTCTCGCCGACCTCACCTCCGTCAAGCAGGAGCCCTGCCGCCTCATGGCCGAAAAGAGCGGCGAGGGCGTCGAGGTCGTCGGCTGCCATCCCGTCTTCGGGCCGAGCGTGTCCTCGATCACGGGACAGGTCTTCATCCTGTGCCCCGTGCGGGGTTCGAAGTGGTTCGATTGGTTTAAGGTCTTCCTCGAGGGCAAAAAGGCCCGCGTCTACGAGGCCACACCCGCCGAGCACGACCACATGATGGCCGTCATCCAGGGCCTCACCCACTTCGGCTACATCTCCTTTGGAAAGTCGCTTGCCAGCCTCGGCTTCGACGTCAAGGCGTCGCGCAGCTTCAGCAGCCCTGTCTACGACATGATGCTTGACATGGTGGGCCGCATCCTCGGGCAGAACCCCCACCTGTATGCCGAGATACAGATGGAGAACCCCGATATCCCTGGCGTCCACGACGCCTTCCTTGCGACGGCGAAGGAGCTGTCAGACATCGTGCGGGCAAAAGACCATGATGCATTCGTGGACTACATGCGGCAGGCGGCCATCGCCTTCGGCGACACCGAGCAGGCGATGGCGCGAAGCGACAAGGCCATAGCCTCGCTCATGGCCGAGCTTGAGGCATTGAAGGCGGCGGTCGGCGAGGAGCTCTGCCTTGAGCACCTCTATTCCAAGAGCCGGCATTTCGGCAGGCTCGTCGACGTGTCGCCCGACGAGGTCGTCCTCGAAGCCAACGGGAAGAGACGGACGCTCAAGTCCTCGAATCTCCGCGTCCTTTGGGGCGATGAGGAGAAGGCGTTCCTCGCAGACAAGTTCGGCGTCGTCATCCGGGACTATTCGTTCCTGTTCAGGGAGGCCGTCGACGAGAAGCTCCTGGCAACGCTCGCCATGAGACACCTCGACGTCCACTCCTGCGAGGTGAAGGACGTCTACACCGGCACGGGCGTCTCCGATGATGAGAAGAGCATCTGCTTTTCCGTGTCGTTTCTCAACCGCGACGTCAGGGACCGGGACGCAGAGATCGCCTCGTTCTTCGATAAGCTCGGAGGCACCCGCAGATGAAGACCCTCATCGCCGTCATCGGCAGCGACGGGCCCATCGCAGACGAGGCCCGACAAGCGGCCCACCGCATCGGCGGCGACATCGCCCGGGCTGACTGTGTGCTCGTCTGCGGCGGCCACGGCGGCGTCATGCAGGCGGCCTGCCAGGGCGCCAAGGAGGCTGGCGGCCTCACCATCGGCATCCTCTCAGAGCTCGACAAGTCGGCGGCGAACCCCTTCGTCGACATCGCCATCCCCACGAGCATGGGCTACGCCAGGAACACGCTCGTCGTGTCGGCGGCCGACGGCGTCATCGCCGTGGCAGGCAGCGTGGGAACGCTCTCAGAATTCGCCTTCGCCCTCAACTTCGCCCGCCCCGTCGTCGCGGTCGC
>CAYUFO010000118.1:0-707 GCA_964443985.1 uncultured archaeon
CGGTCACAAGGATCTTTTTACTCGCCATAGCATTTCCCATTATTTATGGATTGGCTAATAAATATGGTCCCATCATGACCGGACTCGTCCAAGAACTGAAGGCTTCACTATCGTCGACCATCAGGGGTACACCGAAAGTCTCGATTATCTTGCTCAACTGGAACGGCTGGGATGACACCTCCGAATGCCTTGCCTCGCTTGAGAAGGTCACCTACCCCAACGTCGAAGTCCTCGTCGTCGACAACGGCTCATCTGACGACAGCGCAGATAACATCCGAGAGAATTTTCCCCATGTCATCCTCGTTGAAAACGAAGAAAACATGGGTTTCGCCGAAGGAAACAACATCGGCGCTCGCTACGCAACCGGCGACATTCTACTCTTCCTCAACAACGACACCATCGTCGATCCCGGCTTCATCGAACCGCTCGTCGCCGAACTCGAAAATGAGCAGGTGGGTGCCGTCTGTCCAAAGATTCTCTTCTATAAGCCGCGTGACGACCTCTGGTACGCAGGGGGCTTCTTCAAGAAACACTACGGCACCCGCCATCGGGGATTCCTCGAAAGAGATCAAGGACAATATGATGAAGCCGAAGACGTGCAATGGGCCTCTGGCTGCGCCTTCACGATGCGAAAAGACGTCGCCGAACGCCACGGCCTCTTCGACCCCCTCCTCTTCATCTACCTCGAAGACGTCGACCTATCGCTT
>CAYUFO010000118.1:717-5909 GCA_964443985.1 uncultured archaeon
TGCGAGAAGCAGGCCTTGCCATCCGCTACGTTCCCGCATCAAAGCTATGGCACAAGGAATCAGCCGCTACCAAACACTACTCGAGACGCTTTCGCTACCTCGGCGAACGAAACATTCTCCTCGTCGCCGAACGCCACGGCAAAAACACGCTCCTGTTTTATCTTCACGACCTCGCCCACCTTCTGAAGCTCACCGTCACCTGCCTGCTCAAACTGCGGCCCGCAGAAGCCCTCGGCGCATGGGAGGCAAAGGTCTGGTATTGGAGTAATAAACTCTCAGGCAATATATGCCTATGCACGCGCCATCCCCAACGAAAACCACGATGACCAAGCCAACCCTCAATGTCGGCGTCGGACCCGATCCAAAAAGAAAATATGCCGACTATGCCGTCGACATGGCAGCCTACGACCACGTCGATGTCGTAGCCGATGCCCGTCATCTGCCGTTCAAGGAGTCGTCTTTTCGTCGCGTTTTTATGCACGCAATCCTTGAGCATGTCTTTGAGTGGAAGGCCGCGCTCGACGACGCCGTCCGCGTGTCTGAGGTGGCAGAGATCACGGTTCCCCACTACAGCAGCGGCCAGGCCTACGACCCAGAACACGTTGCCTTCTTCAACAAGATGGCGTTCCGCGACTATGATCATCGATTGGAATTCCATTGGAGCGGTCGTGGGAGCAACCGCCGCATCTATACGCGGGTCATCAACGCGCTGGTCACCAAAGCCGCCAACTTCAATCTTAACTGGGCCGAGAAATGGTGTTACTACGTTGGCGGATTCGAGGAGATGTACGCCGAAGTGTGGGGGACACATGACCGTACCGTTTCGGGTGCGAAACCCTACACACTCAAGCAGTAGATTCGATTCTTATTCTGCCAGCTGTGGGCTTGTGCTGTTGTCGTGATGGAGTCGATAGAGCGTGTATCCGTTGGTCACATAGTGGTCGTCTTCGGGGTGTCCGTATCTGAGCGACCATGTCGTCATCGTGAAACGATTGACTTCAGATAATCGGATAAGCAGGGGGCGTCGATGAGATGGAGGGCGGACGCTTCATCGACAAGGTAGGATACGTTCTTCCCCACGATGTAGTCGTTGATGGCCTCCCGTTTTAGGGCGTGAGCCGCTTGGGGATTCATGACGCCATCGAGGTTGAGGAGATCATGGTTTGAAGACGACTCCTTGTCCTTCCACGATGTTTTTCACGAGGGCGAAATAGTAGAATGCATCATCGGATAAATGCTGTTGGATGAAGGTGTCGGGGCTGTGGGATACAAGGCGGACTCTGAGTGTCAGCCCGAGGGCGGCCAGGATGTCTATCGCCGTGGCGGGGTGAAAGAGTTTTTGTGGGGGCATCATTTTTTTCCCGCGGCCTGGTGGAGGATGTCGATGAATAGATGGCGGGTACCCACTGCAGAAAAAGTCGTTTCTAGGCGCGCTCTGGCTTCTTTGGTCTTCTTGGTAAATCGTCGACCGTTGCCGTGTATCTCCTCAAGTGCTTCGCCGAGTGCGGTGACATCGCCTGCCGGGACGAGTATGCCGTGTCCTTCGACTATGTCGGGGAGTCCGCCGACGTTTGATGCGATGACTGGTGTGCCGCAGGCGAGGGCTTCGGCGGCGGTGAAGCCGAGACCTTCTTCGAGGCTTGGCTGGACGAAGACGTCGGCTTGGTTGTAGAGCGTGACGAGGGTGTCGGTGTCGGCGTAGTCGCGGACGTCGAGGTCGATGCCAAGCTGTTTGCCTTTTTCGAGGAGGTGGTCTTTGAGGGGCCCGAATCCGACGATAATGACTTTCAAGGAAAACGCATCTTTCAATTTAGCGCAGGCGTCTAGGAGCACATCATGTCCCTTTTCCGGCGTGAATCGGCCGACGGCGAGGATGGTGTAGGCGTCGTTTCTCTTGGTCTTTTCGGGTTTGAACACGTCGGTGTCTATGCCGTAGTAATAGCAGATGTCGGTCACGCGGGCGCCACGGGATGTCGCGTACCTTTGGAGGAAGCGCGACAGGCAGATGACGCGGTCAGCGATGCGGAAGGCTAGGCGAACGACGACGTCGTAGAGGGGGGTGAGCAGCCGCATTCGGGGGTGGTTGAGGGCGAAGTAGCTAGTGTATGGTTGCCAGACGAACATGACAAGCGGCGTCCGAAATAGGGTCTTGATGCCGGAGAGCGTGAGGGCGTAGACGGGAGAGTTGGTGAGGATGACATCAACGTCGCGGCAGAGGAGTTCGCGCACGACGGCGAGCTTGAGGACGGGGAGGAAGGGAGTGGGCAGGTAGTGTACTGAAAGGTTAATGCGTTCCTCTCCAAGCCGATCGAGTTCGCGTTCGAGGTTGGCGCGTTCGCCTGCCGGCGTCAGATACGTTATCGTATGTCCTGCTGCGAGGATTCCGCGGAGGAACCGGTAATTGAGGGCGCAAGAGAGGAGAAGGATCTTCATTTTTTCGCCTCGAGGATCTTGAGCCGGATGAACTCCGCCGAGATGACGAGATTGCGGAAGAAATGGAGCACCATCCACCCTGCCGCATGCAGAGGGTCGCGGCTGCGTAGGGCAATCTTCGCCCACCAGGCGATGACGGCGAGGTTGAGGAGGGCGAAGACAGCAAGAAGGGGCATGACGATGACACCCCCAAGTCCACAGAGAATATACGTCCACCAGAATACAAGAGTCTTCCATCTGTATTCGCCACGCTTGGAGAGGGTGTAAAGGCCGCGCCCAATCCAGCGGGCCTGTCTTATTATTTCACCAAGGTCGGCGGGTTCTTCATGATGTATGACGAGTTCTGGGTCATAGACGAAGCGGCCGCCCAGTTTAACGAAACGTGCATCGAGGTCGCCGTCTTCGAAATAGAAGATCGATTCGTCGAAGCCGCCCAATTCCTTGAAGACGCCCGTTTTAATGCTTCTCAAACCGGGAATGCCCGCGTGGTCTTCTGGATGACGGGAGAGGTCCTGGACGAGCCGCTCATCGGGGTGGACGAAGCGTTTTCTGCCGACAACCTGGCATCGCTGGATGAAATTTCGGGGAGCCGGCGTGTCGATGCGGTGGCCGACGGCTTCACCGAGTTCGTAGTCTTCTGCGAGGCGGGAGAGAAACCGCTCATTAGGGAGCGACACATCTGCGTCGAGGAAGTAGAGGACGTCGCCTTTGGCTTTTTTGGCTCCGGCGTTTCTTGCAAACGCAGCCGAATGGCCGTGGTCGAAGTTGACGAGGGTGAGGGGATAGCGTGCCGCAATCTCTGCAGTCTGGTCGGTGCTTCCGTCGTTGACGACGATCATCTCGTAGTCTTCGTAGTCTTGCTGCAAGACGCTCTCGATGCAGGCGGCGAGGGCGTCTTCTTCGTTTCGGGCGGGGATGATGACAGAAATCTTCATTCTCGGTCCTTCTTTTTCGTCAATGCGAATTCAATGAGGCCGAAGGTGAAGGAAAGCCATTTCACGCCGTCGAGGAGAATCGTTGCTAAACCATAGACGCCCTCATTGCGCATCCCTCTTCCGACTCGCAAAAATTCGACTGCGATGTTCGGCAACGAAATCATGAGTGCCAGCAACCCGTAGGGGTGAGGAAGCATCACGGCGCTAAACGGCCCCAGATAGATGAGGGGATAGCCGAGTTTCCCGAAGGTCGTCGCGTATCGGAGTTTGCGGTGTTTTCGAAAGAAGGAATACGTCCCTCTCCCGTACCACCGATGTTGCTGGAATAACTCGTTGAGTGTATGGACGACATGGGTGTTGATAACGCAATCAGAGCAATACTCGACTCTCTTGCCCTGTATCCTGCAATAGTCTTTCACCCGCTCATGGAGGTCCCAGTCTTGACCCCGGCCGAGTGTTGCATCCCAGCCACCGATGGTTCTCAGGTCTTCGGCCCTCCAAATGTGCGGCATGGGTATCGACTCGACCCCTGGTGAAATAATCGCGACTACTCCCCGCTCCACCCACGTGTCCCTCGTGTAGCGCATCCTAGGTGCTACCCCCACGACGTCCTCATCGAAATGGGATAACGCGTTCTTAATGAAATCTGGAGCTAAGCGGTCGTCTGCGTCGAGGAAGACGACGTAATCGCCTGTGGCTCTGCGAAAGCCATCGTCTCTCGCTTTCGCCGCACCCATGCTCGTCTGGTGGTTGATAAGTGTGAGGGGGAACCTGCTTTTGTCCTGATAGGATTGTATGATTTTGGGGGTCTGATCGGTACTCGCATCGTCGACGAAGAAGACCTCGAAGCGAGCATATCTTTGCTCCTCAAGGGAGGCGAGCATGTCTGAGACGTGTTCCTGTTCGTTTTTCGCTGGTATCACGATGGAGACCAGGGGCTCGTCAGTCATGTTCTCTTCTTTTTTTCGCAACGACGATGAGATGCTCAGACAAGGTTGGGGCACTATCCGCCAGCGCCTCGAAGAACTGAAACAGCCGTGACCGAGTCGTCGACGCGATGATGTAACTCCCTTTCACTGAAAAAATATCGAAGTATCCCCCAATCTTAGCAATCAAGTCATCGGCGACAAACATGCTATAGTGCTGGTCTGAGTAGGCAAATCGAGGGCGGTGACCTAAGAGCATGAGAATCCGATTCTTCAAGGATACTAGATTCGGTGTCGAAACAATCAGCCATCCATCCGGCTTTAAGACGTCTCGGCAATTACCAAGGAAGGCGCTGACATCAATCATGTGTTCGATGACTTCACCGGCAACGATAGCATCGAACGACTCTCGTCGATAGGGGAGCGGCTGTTGAGCGTCGTATTCCTGCACATCAAGACCAGCATCTCGACCTCGTTGCACGAGATTGGGGGCAATCTCTATGCCATGTGTCTCCCAGCCGATGGAGTTGAGGTAGGAGAGGAAGCCGCCGTCTGCGCAACCAATCTCCAGCATATTTCCCGGTTCGATGGATGCGAGTACTCGTGCGAACTTCTTGTAGCGAACGTCGGCTGTGTTGACAGCGAAGGCATTGAAGCGAATCCTCTGCGCATCTCTCCTGAAATCTTGAGTACAAGAATTCGTAGAGGGCATAAGGTGGCGTCCTCTCTGAAAATCCACTACTATACATTTGGAGTGCCTATTATAAACGCAGACAACGCAAGATAGTACCGTCATGACAAGGATTTCTTGCATTTCCCCGTTTTCGAGCAATGCGGCAAGCAGCCGCCGCATGGAACACCTCGCATCAGGGATACCCAACACCTTGTGCATCTACGC